>JASFSK010000001.1:0-32616 GCA_050114455.1 Desulfobacterales bacterium
TGTTTTCTTTTCGGTGTAAGCGGTTTCCGGAATACGATGCAGATCCCGGCGGGTATTGATCACCAATTCTTTGTGTTCACTGACCAGTTGACGGATATCGACCATAATGACTCCTAATAGAATTAAGATTGAAGATTGAACATACAACCGAACACGTTGTAATAACTATCGCATATTTTCACATCGCGTATCAATGGTAAAAAAATAAAACGGTTGACAATCCAACTATATTTGCCGCAATATCCAAAAACGAAAAATGCTGGGTAGATTGAAGCCATAAGCGGAACTTGTGCATGAGACGCAGTTGAAGCGATATATGTTCCAGCGATCAGGGAGGATTGGATGAGGATTGCTTTTGTAGACGGTCGGGTAATTGTGGGTGACGGCCGTATGATTGAAAATGCTACGGTGTTGGTAGAAGACGGTAACATTCTGAAAATTGAGAAAAACAGCTTGAACATTCCGAAAAACACCCGGAAAATATCTTTGGAGCATCGAACCCTTTTACCGGGGTTCATTGATGCGCACATCCATATCTGCATGGATGGCAGCTCGGACCCCATGACTGCCAGCTTAACTGAATCACCGACAATAACAGCTCTGAAGGCGGCCGAATCTGCACGACGGACCCTGATGGCGGGTATTACCACAGTCAGAGATATGGGCGGCAAAGACGGCATTGATTTCGGTCTGAGGCAGGCAATCGATTCCGGGTTGATACCCGGTCCAAGAATGCTGATCAGTGGTCAGCTGATCTGCATGACCGGCGGCCATGGTTGGCAGGTTGGCCTGGAGGTCAATGGCCCGGATGAAGTCCGGCGCGCTGCCCGTCAACAGATCAAAGCCGGGGCTGATATTGTTAAGCTAATGGCCACCGGAGGTGTGCTGACCCCATCGGTTGAACCAGGCAGTGAGCAGTTCACAAAAGAGGAGCTTCGCGCAGGCGTCGAGGAGGCTCACAAGGCCGGTAAAAAAACCGCCACCCACGCTATGGGGACCCGGGGCATCAGGAACGCTCTGCACGCCGGAATTGATAGCATCGAACACGGTGTATACCTGGACGACGAAACCGTCGCCATGATGGTCGATCGCAACATCCCCTTGATTCCAACCATCTCAGCTCTCTATAACATTGAGACCAGGGGAATTGAAGCCGGAATTCCCGCTTTTGCAGTCGAAAAAACATTGAAGGTTAAACCATTTCACTTGGAGAGCATTCGTATGGCCAGAGAGGCCGGTATTTTGGTAGCTGCGGGAACGGATGCCGGTACGCCGTTTAACCGGCACGGTGATAATCTGGGCGAAATTAGATTGTTGGTGGATTATGGCGGTTTTTCTCCCATGGAAGCTATAAAAGCCGGAACCGGGAGTGCCGCCCGGGTATTAGGTCTGGACAATGAACTGGGCACCGTGGCGGAGGGAAAGGTTGCTGATCTGGTGATGGTAGAGGGGAATCCGCTGGATGATATCGATGTCCTGCTCGATCCGGAAGCCATTTGCCTGGTCATGCAGAAAGGGAAAATCGTCAAAGGAAATTATAATAACCAGTAAAAAAGGAGGAGAAGAATGAAATCTATCAATGGATCGATGAAAAGCCTTGTATTCGTTTCAATGCTGATTGCTATGATGAGTCTAGGTTTGATCCCAATCAAGGCCCATGCCGAAATCGAGGAATTGATCATTGGTGTCGGTGTCGACGCCGATACGCTGAATCCTCAGGAACAGACCACCACCTTGTTTCAGAATTGGTGTGACCTTATCTACGGCAACTTTGTCTACCAGGATCCTGACGGCGAGCTCCACCCTCGCCTGGCAAGCAGTATGGATGTATCCGAAGATGGTCTGACCTGGACCCTTCATCTGCGCAAAGGCGTCAAATTTTCCGATGGGACCGATTTTAATGCCGATGCCGTCAAGCTCACCTGGGATCGTATTCTGGATCCGAAACTACGGGTACCGCTGCGGTTTGCCCTTGCCATGGTGAAAGAGTGTGTCAAAATCGACGACCACACAATAGCTTTAAAGCTCAAATACCCGTTTGCCCCGCTGGGACCGACCCTTTCCATGTCGTTGGCATCCCCTATCAGCCCGGCAGCTCTCAAAAAATATGGTGAAGATGTCCGCCAGAATCCGGTCGGTGCCGGCCCTTACGTTTTGAAAGAATGGGTCAAGGGCGACCGTGTCGTCATGGTTCGCAACGAAAATTACTGGGGCGAGAAACCCACGGTTGCCAAGATTGTGTGGAAGGTCGTACCCGAGGCAGCTACCCGCGAGGCCATGCTGCGGACCGGACAGATCCATATTTGCTACAAGCCCCTGCCATCCAATGTGGCCGCCCTCAAGGCCGATCCCAATGTCACTGTTGAAATGCCCTTGGATACCCGAACCATTTTCATGGGGCTGAATTGCCAGAAAGGGGTCACAACCGACAAAAAAGTGCGTCTGGCGTTCAACTATGCCGTAGACAAAAAAGCGATTGTCAAAAAAATCCTCTTTGGCACGGCCGAACCCATGGAAGGTCCGGTTTCACCCAAAGTGTTCGGCTATTTTAAAATGGACCATCAGTATGATTATAACCCGGATAAAGCCAAACAGCTGCTAGATGAAGCCGGTTTCGATTTTTCCAAAACGGTCAAAATGCGCACCCCCAACGGCCGATACTTGTTCGACAAACAGGTTTCCGAAGCCGTCCAGGCCTATTTGCAGGCCATCGGGGTCAAAGTCGAACTGCGTACCTATGACTGGCCGACGTACGTTGCCGGCTTGCTGAAGCCCATCGAAGAAACGGAGCTGGAAGTTTTTCTGTTGGGCTGGGGACCTTTGATTTTGGATGCGGACATGGGTCTTTACGGTCAGTTCACCTGCGAAGTCAATCCGCCCAAAGGGCTGGGAGCCGCCTTTTACTGTAATGCGGAATACGACAAGGTCATGAAAGCCTCCCGCGAAGCCCAGGACCCGCAAAAACGGCTGGCACTGCTCAAACAGGCTTCCGAGATTGTCTGGGCCGACAGTCCCTGGATGTGGCTGCACGTTGAAAAATTTGTGATTGCCTACGCGAGCAAAATCAAGGGTATGGTCGTTACGCCGACCGAAAAATTCTATCCCCATTACATTACGATGCAGTAACCTAACCCGGACAAGCCGGAATTGACGATTGACGAATGACGATGGCATATTTGTGGTATCGCTTCGCTCAGTCTCATCAATTAAAATAGATAGAATTCCTTAATTCGACATTCGTCAATCGTCGTTCGTCATTGTTCTGCTCGAGCTTTTCCTGCGATCAGACTGGCTTTTAGCCGTCGGCTGGACGGAAACCCTAAAATAAGCTTCTCACATGTTTAGCTATGTCCTAAAACGATTGTTTTCCACGATTCCGGTGCTCATCGGGATATCCCTGCTGCTCTTTTTTATGTTGCGAATGCTGCCCGGTGATCCCGCCCAGGTCCTGGCCGGTCAGATGGCAACACCACAGGAGATTGAAAACATTCGGCATCAACTTGGATTGGATCGTCCGATCCATATTCAATATATTTCTTTTCTTGGAAGATTGGCAAAATTCGATCTGGGTCGGTCAGCTCGGACCCAGAACCCGGTCATTGAAGAAATCTGGGCTCGCCTTCCCAACACCATGCTGCTGGCCGTCATCGCCATTGCCCTCGCTTGCCTTTTCGGGATACCCGCCGGTATCATTTCAGCTGTCAAGCCCTACAGTTGGATCGATTATCTCGTGTCCACCCTCGCCCTATTCGGCCTTTCCATGCCTGTGTTCTGGTTGGGGTTGATGCTGGTCGTTGTTTTTTCGATCGTTTTGAAGTGGCTGCCCGCCGGGGGTACCGGCAGCTGGCAGCATGTCATTTTGCCTTCGATAACCTTGGCGGCATTTGTCGTGGCCTTTATTGCCCGCATGACCCGCTCCACCATGCTGGAAACCCTCTCCCAGGATTTCACCACAACAGCCCGTTCAAAGGGACTCCAGGAGTGGGTGGTGATTATTAAACATGCATTGAAAAATGCGCTGATACCGATCATCACGGTGGTCGGTCTACAATTCGGATTACTGTTGGGCGGCGCTGTTTTGACGGAAACCGTTTTTGCCTGGCCCGGTTTGGGACGGCTGATCGTAGATTCCATTCTGGCAAGGGATTATCCCATGATCCAGGGAGCCATTCTCATATTCGGCTTGCTTTACATCATGGTCAACTTGGTCGTTGACATGCTCTACGCTCTGGTGGATCCGAGGATTCGTTATGACTGATGTCGCTGACAGTCCTTTCAAGCGCCAGTGGGCCAAGCTCAGGCGTAACAAGGCCGCCCTGCTTGGCGGTATTTTCATTTTAATTTATGCTGCCTGCGCCCTGTTTGCACCGATCCTGTTCAAAGGCAATCCGTCTGCGCCGGATCTGATGAATTCGCTGGAACCGCCATCGGTCGACCATCTGTTGGGAACTGATGAGCTGGGCCGTTCAATTTTAGGCCGCATCATTTTTGGTTCGCGGATATCGCTGCTCATCGCTGTCGGCGTTGTTGCCGTCGGGATGATTATCGGCATTCCACTGGGGCTTATTTCAGGCTACTACCGGGGCAAAATCGACTTCATGATCCAGCGCGCCACCGATACCATGCTGGCCTTTCCAGGCTTCTTGCTGGCCCTGGCTCTGGTGGCCGTTTTGGGTGTCGGCTTAAAAAATACGGTCATATCGATCGGCATCAGCATGGTACCGCTGTACGTACGGCTGGTTCGGGGATGTGTCTTGTCGGTGCGAGAAGAAGTTTATGTGGAAGCCGCCCGTGCTGTCGGCACGCGGGATGTGATTATCTTAACCCGGCACATTTTGCCAAACGTTATGGTTCCCATCACCGTACAGACAAGCTTGAGTATGGGAACCGCGATCCTTTTTGCCGCTGGGCTCGGGTTTCTCGGCATCGGTGTCCAGCCGCCGACACCGGAGTGGGGGTCAATGCTTGGCTCCGCCCGTTCGTATTTGTTTCACGCACCCCACGTGGCAACATTTCCCGGGATAGCAATCTTCCTGGCGGTGCTGAGCTTTAACCTTTTGGGTGACGGTCTGCGCGACGCGCTCGATCCGAGGTTCAAGATATGAATGAATTGAACCAGCCCCTGTTGCAGGTCCGGGATCTGAAAACGCGTTTTCATACCCTGGATGGGGTGGTCAATGCGGTCGCTGGGGTTGATTTTGACGTATACAGCGGAGAAACCTTGGGGTTGGTCGGAGAGAGCGGCTGCGGTAAAAGTGTCACCGCTTTGTCGATTTTACAGCTGTTGAGATGCCCGCCCGGAGAAATCCGCGGTCGAATTCTTTTCGAAGGCCGAAATCTGTTGGCGCTGGACCGCGAAGAAATTCGGAAAATCAGGGGCAATGACATTTCGATGATCTTTCAGGAGCCCATGACTTCCCTGAACCCGGTTTTGAGAGTGGGAGAGCAGATCGCCGAAGCGGCCAGACGCCACAAAGACATGAACCGTCAGGAATCCTGGCGCTGGGCAACGGAAATGCTGCGTATGGTTCAAATCCCAGGCCCGGGTTCCCGCAGCCGACAGTACCCTCATAAGTTCTCGGGTGGAATGCGACAGCGAGCCATGATTGCCATGGCACTTTCCTGCAATCCGCGCCTGATTCTGGCGGATGAGCCGACCACGGCCCTGGATGTGACCATCCAGGCCCAAATCATGACTCTCATGCAACGGCTTAAAGAGGAGTTCAAAACAGCCATTGTATTGATTACCCATGATCTCGGTGTCATTGCTGAAATGGCCACCAGGGTGATAGTCATGTATGCCGGCAAGGTCGTTGAAGAAGCACCGGTGCTGGCGCTTTTTAAGGATCCTCGTCATCCCTACACCCAAGGGCTGTTGGGCTCGATCCCGGTTATTGGACGCAAAGCACAGACCGGTCGCCGCCTACAGGAAATTAAGGGGATCGTCCCCAGCTCGGCGCGAATGCCGCAGGGATGCAGATTTCATCCCCGGTGCAGCAAGACAGTCGATCGCTGCCTAAACCAGGAACCGCCGATGACCAGCTTGGGGCGCCACAGACGGGTGAGCTGCTGGTTGGAAGCTGAATGAACACGGCAGGCGCCGATCCCGTTTTGGACAATATGCTGTAAAGAACGCAAGATTTAAGTTTCAGCGATTGAAAAAATTTCAAATAGCAAATACCAAACAAATCACGATGACCGAAATTCTAAAAACTTAATTCTAAAATGGCTCTTTTAGAAGTTGAAAACCTAAAGAAATATTTTCCTGTCAAAAAAGGGCTTCTTTCCCGCACCGTCGGTGAAGTGCGTGCCGTTGACGGCGTCAGTTTCAGTATTAATCGGGGAGAAACGCTGGGCTTGGTAGGTGAGAGCGGCTGCGGCAAGACCACAGTCGGTCGCTCGATATTGCGTTTAATTGAACCCACCTCAGGTCGGGTGCGTTTTAATGGCGAAGATCTTCTCGCCATGGCTGGTCCACAACTTAGAAGCCTGAGAGCCTCCCTTCAGATAATTTTTCAGGACCCATTTTCTTCCTTAGATCCGCGCATGAACATCGGTCAGATTATCGCTGAACCGATCCGAAATCACATGAAAATATCCAAAACAGAAATTCGAGAGCGGGTGGCACAGTTAATGGATCGTGTCGGTCTTCATCCGGAACAGATAAGCCGCTACCCTCATGAGTTTTCGGGCGGACAGCGGCAGCGAATCGGCATTGCAAGAGCCCTGGCGCTAAACCCCCTGGCAATTATCTGTGATGAACCGGTTTCAGCCTTGGATGTATCGATCCAGGCCCAGGTGATCAACTTACTCGCCCGACTTCAGGAAGAAATGCAGCTTTCCTACCTTTTTATTGCCCATGATTTGAGCGTGGTGGAACACATCAGCGACCGGGTGGCGGTCATGTACCTGGGCCGTATCGTAGAGCTGGCCACGGACAAATCTCTGTATCGAAGCCCCCTCCATCCCTACAGTCAGGCATTGTTGTCTGCAGTTCCCATTCCGGATCCCGAAATCACCAGAAAAAAAATTTTGCTCCAGGGTGATGTACCAAGTCCTTTGAGCCCTCCAACAGGATGTACTTTTCATACCAGATGTCCCGAATGTGTGGACATATGTTCACGGGAGATCCCCGAATTCCGGCACATGGGCAGTGAGCACTGGGTTGCCTGCCACCTGAGATGAGTAGGAATCCAGTCACACCAAGGCACAAAAAAATATCATCCCAAATGAGCGGCGGCCGCTGGCTAAAGGGCAGCCAGTCTGACCAATAAAGAAATTTAAAAGAAAAAGCGAATACCGAATATCGAACCGCAGAATATCGAATGTCGAAGGAAGGAATGCCGTCGTTTTTATTTAAAAGGCCAGAGCGAAGCGATTCCATCCTTCGAAATTCAGTATTCGTTATTCAATATTCTGCGGTTCGCTCTTGAAGTTTCATACGAGGTAATCCCATGCAACGCTGGAACGGTTGGGGTGAAGAGCATATACATTTGGATTTGCCGCCCCGGGGGCTACGAATGCTGCAAGATATAATCGGTCAGGGACGGAGTCGGCCGGATTATCCCCTCGAAAAATTTATTGACCGTATGCCGACATCACGCCTGTCCGAGCACCCCTTGATTTCTTCTGACCCCAAGCAGCGCCTTGACCACGCCCATGGCCAGAGTCTTCCGGATTGGATCGGGCTTCGTGGGGGTATCCTGAAGCGATTTCCGGATGGTGTCGCCCTGCCGGCCACGTTAGAAGAGATTCAGACGCTGTTAACATACGCCATCAGCAATAATATTGTCGTTATTCCCTATGGGGGCGGGACCAGCGTGGTCGGCCACCTCGAGGTGCCCGAAACCTCGAGACCGGTTCTCAGTTTGTCTCTTGAACGCTTCAATCGACTGGTGGGGCTGGACAGCGCCAGCCGGTTGGCAACCTTTGAGGCTGGGATTCGCGGCCCCCAGCTCGAGCACCAGCTTAACGCCAGGGGATATACCCTCGGACACTATCCCCAATCCTTCGATTATTCTTCGCTGGGTGGCTGGGTGGCCACCCGATCGAGCGGACAACAGGCCAGGCATTTCGGTAGAATCGAGCAGCTTTTTGCAGGCGGCAAGGTATTGACGCCCCGGGGGCCGTTGCGCTTGCAGCCCTTGCCCGCATCCGCCGCAGGACCTGACCTGCGCCAGTTTCTGCTTGGATCCGAAGGAAGAATGGGGGTGTTGGCCGAGGTTATCGTCAATATTTCAGCTCTGCCCGAAACAGACGATGTTTACGGATTCTTTTTTCCATCGTGGGAGCGCGCTGTCTGTGCGGTTCAAACCATCGCTGGATCGGATATTCCCATTTCGATGATACGGCTGAGCAATCCATCTGAAACCATGACCAATTTGGCATTGGCCGGCAACGAACGGCAAACGGCGTTTTTATCCCACTATTTGCGGTTTCGTGGTATATCCGAAGAAAAATCCTGCATGTGCCTGGTGGGCTTTACCGGATCCCGTCGCGTGACGACCTCAGCCCGGCGGGCGGTATTTTCCATCATTCGGCGGGATAAAGGGGTGTGCCTTGGAAAACCCATGGGAAAGGCCTGGAAAAAGAACCGCTTCAAATCTGCCTATTTGCGCAACACACTCTGGGATCTGGGTTATGCCGTCGACACCCTGGAGACCGCCGTTACCTGGGATAAAGTGACTCCTGTCATAGACGCCATTGAAAACTCACTGCACGATGCCTTAACCCCCGAAGATGGGCGAATCCACGTATTTTCCCATCTCTCGCAAATTTACCCGAGCGGTTCCAGCATCTACACGACGTTTATCTTCCGGCTTGGGGCAACACCCGGCCAAACCCTCGACACATGGAAACGTCTAAAACAGTCGGCAAGCAATACGATTGTCACCTTTGGCGGCACCATCAGCCACCAGCATGGCGTGGGCAAGGATCACAAACCTTATATGGCAGCCGAAAAAGGTGAGGTTGGGATCCAAATCTTAGAACGACTCTTTGACCATCTCGACCCTGAGCAACTGATGAATCCGGGTAAATTGGTGCCTGATTTGACAGAGGACGGATGACAGGGGACGGATGACAGAGGACTGAAGACAGAAGGCAGATGACAGAAGACAGGGAACAGAGTACTGCCTGGCCGCTGGCCCAAAAAAGGAATAGTTTTTTTGAATGAGAAATTATTTAGACTGAAATCAATTATTTTTTGGCTTGTGGGAGCGGCTTTCCAGCCGCAATAGCCTTGATCATCCCGGAAAAGAAACTGATGGAAATCGAATGAAGCACAGACGAGGGCAGGCATGAACTCGGAAAGTGGGCCGATGAGCTTGCAAAAATTACCGAAAACTTGGGAATTGATTATCATCGGCGGCGGCATTACCGGGGCCGGTATCTTCCGGGAAGCATCCCGCATGGGATTAAAGGTTTTGCTGGTCGAGCAAAAGGATTTTGCCTGGGGCACCTCCAGCCGGTCTTCAAAATTGGTTCACGGCGGTTTGCGCTATCTCAAAGAAGGCCATTTCAGGATGACCAAAGTTGCAGTGGCAGAACGCGAAAGACTGCTCAAAGAAGCCCCCGGCCTGGTCGAATCCCTGGGATTTTTATTGCCCATTTACGAGGATCAGAGCCCGGGCAAACGTACGATGCAGGTCGGGTTGTCGCTATACGACATTATGGCTCGGGAACGGCAACACCGGTATTTTGAGGCCGAGGCCTTCATTCAAAAGATCCCCCAGATCAACCCGGATGGGCTAAAAGGCGGATTTCATTTCCTGGATGCCCAGGTCGACGACTCCAGACTGGTTTTGCGCCTCATCAACGAGTCGGTGGCATCCGGCGGCTGTGCCCTGAATTACACGGCGGTGCATCGCATCGACCGGAACGATAAGGGCCAGGTTGCGGGCGTCCGTCTCGAAGACGTCGAAACCCGCGAGATCAGGAATATATTTTCATCCTTGGTGATCAACGCCACCGGGTCCTGGGCTGAAAAACTGCATCCGTTGCCGGAAGCCCGGCGGCATCTCAGACCTCTGCGCGGCAGTCATCTGGTTTTTCCGGCTGCCGCCATTCCCTTGACCCAGGGTTTCAGTTTTATGCACCCCTTGGATAACCGCGCGGTCTTCGTGATTCCCTGGGAAGGGGCCGTGCTGGTCGGCACCACCGATCTCGATCACCCCCAGGATCTTTCTGAAGAACCCCGGATTACCGAAGCGGAAGTGACTTACCTGTTAGAAGGGGTTCGAACCATTTTCCCAACATTGAATATCTCATTGGCAGATTGCTTGTGCGCCTTTGCCGGCATTCGGCCGGTTTTCAGCGAAGGCAAACTGAAGCCTTCCGAAGAATCCCGTGACCATGTCGTGTGGGTGGATCGCGGCCTGGTCACGGTTACCGGCGGAAAACTGACGACCTTCCGCAGGCTGGCGCAGGATGCTCTTAAAGCCGCCAAAGCCTTTCTGCCTTCCGACAAGACAGTTGACCGCAAGGCACCGGTTTTCGACGAGGTGCCACACCCCCCTCTTCAGTTATGCGGATTGTCACCGCAAACCTGGCGTCGACTGTACGGCCGTTACGGCAGTGCGGCCGATTCCATCGTAAAGAAGGCCAACCCCCGCGATCTCAAGACCATTCCCGGTACCCACACGCTGTGGGCCGAATTGACCTATGCGGCCCAAAACGAACAAATCAGGCATCTGGGCGATCTGCTGCTGCGGCGGGTTCGGATTGGGTTGTTGACACCGCAAGGCGGAAAGGCATATTTAAGACGCATTCAAAAGCTCTGCAGGAAAGTGCTGCCTTGGAATCGACGGCGCTGGAAAAAAGAAATCAATTTATACCTTGCCCAATGGAATCATGCCCATGCACTGCCGGTCCAGCAAGCCATGGATCCGGCGCAACCAAAAATTTTATCTTTTAAAGCGCTTGGAGCGATTTTAAGATCCGTTTATCGTAAAAAGGTAATCGATGGACCATAAAGACCTCCTGTTGGCCATTGACAACGGTACCCAGAGCCTGAAAGCCCTGATTTTCGACCTTGAGGGCCAACTACTGGCCAAAAAGCGCGTGCCGTTTACGCCTTATTTTTCAAAGCAGCCTTCCTGGGCCGAACAGGACGCGGATGTCTTCTGGCAGGCCCTTTGCCGGGCCTGTCAGGGGCTCTGGCACCAGCATCAGCACTACCGGGAGCGCATTGCTGGCGTTGCAGTTACCACCCAACGGGGTACCGTGGTCAACGTGGATGAAAACGGCAAGCCTCTCAGGCCGGCGATGCTCTGGTTGGATCAGCGCAAAACCCATGGGTTACCCCCGGTGACCGGCCTGTGGGGCGGCATTTTCGGTATTGCCGGCTTACGCCCAACTGTGGCCTATCTCCAAACCGAAGCCGAAGCGAACTGGATCAGCACCTATCAACCGGATGTTTGGAAAAAGACCCATAAATATCTGCTGCTTTCCGGCTATCTGACCTATAAGCTGGTCGGAAAATTCGTCGATTCGGTCGGCTGTCAGGTCGGCTATATCCCATTTGACTACAAGCGACTGCGGTGGTCCGCCTGGTGGGACTGGAAACGGAAAGTGCTGGCCTGTATCGATCCTTCGATTTTGCCGGAGCTGGTGCCTCCCGGCCGGATTCTCGGAACCATCAGCAGTCAGGCCGCGAAGGCGTCCGGAATTCCGACAGGGCTGCCCCTGGTGGCGGCCGGAGCAGACAAGGCCTGTGAAGTCATCGGCTCCGGCGGTCTCGATTCCAATATCGGCTGCCTGAGTTACGGCACCACCGCCACGATCAACGTTACCCATAAAAAGTATGTCGAACCCATCCCACTGATTCCGCCCTATCCGGCGGCCGTCCCTGGTTATCATACCGTCGAAGTCCAGGTATTTCGCGGATACTGGATGGTCAACTGGTTCAAGGAGGAATTTGGCCATCCGGAAAAGCGGCAGGCCGCCGAAATGGGACTCACCCCGGAAGAACTTTTCGATAATCTTGTCGATGAGATCCCCCCGGGCTCCATGGGATTGATGCTACAGCCCTATTGGACACCGGGAGTGAAAACACCCGGCCCCGAGGCCAAGGGTGCCATTGTCGGTTTTGGGGATGTGCACACCCGCGCCCATCTCTACCGTTCGATTCTGGAAGGTCTGGCATATGCCCTCAAAGAAGGTAAAGAACGCATTGAAAAGCGCAGCCGCACACCGATTACAAGCCTGCGGGTGTCGGGCGGCGGGAGTCAAAGCCGCAACGCCATGCAATTGACGGCAGACATATTCGGCCTGCCGACCGCTAGGCCCCATCTTTACGAAACCTCGGGACTTGGTGCGGCAATTGATGTGGCCGTCGGGGTGTCGCTACACCCGGATTTTAAAACCGCAGTCAGCGCCATGACCCATGTGGGTGAGGTTTACGAGCCTGACCCGCGTAATCACCGGCTCTATACGGCACTTTATCGGGATGTCTACAAGAAAATGTACCGGCGTTTGAAGCCGTTATACAAGCGTATCAGGGAGATTACGGGGTATCCAAAATAAAATTGTTTTTGTTTGGCGAGAAGTATATTGAAGCCCTTAAAGATCTATCGATTTCGGAAAACTCGAAGGTCATCGTTCTACCGGGGGACATTTCGGCCGCTGTGCGGGGGATTATCAGCGCTGTCGGCAAGTAGAAATAAAAGTTCACCGCGGAGACACAGTCTCTGGCTATAGCCCATAGCGCCTACGCGTCGGAGGGAGGGCGCTGAGCTGTGATTTGTTTTTACAATAATATTGGGCGCTGAAGGAATTCTATTTGTGATTTTTTATCGGACAGGATATTTTTTTATCTATTGTGGTATATTCTGAGGGCATCGTTGAGCGAGTCAATAATAATGTTATTAAAGCACTAAATACAGGTTAACAAATAAAATATGAAATACAGAATGTACGTTGATGAGGTTGGAAATTCCGATTTAAAAAGCTCAGATAATCCACTTCATCGGTTTCTTAGCCTTACTGGGGTAGTCGTCGAATTGGGATACGTTAGTGAGAAGCTGTTTCCTAATATCGAAAAGCTAAAATTTGATTATTTCAAATCTCATCCCGACGACCCCATTATTCTTCACCGAAAAGAACTGGTCAATGCAAAATATCCATTTATAGCTTTGAAAGATGAAAAGGTAAAACGTAAATTCGATAAGGAACTGTTAGCTTTTCTGAACGAATGGGAATATTCCGTAATTACTGTTTGTCTTGATAAAAAGGCGCATAAAGACACCTACAATGTATGGCGTTATGATCCATATCATTATTGCCTGGCAATGTTGCTTGAGCGATACACGTTCTTCCTTGAACAAAAACAAATACCGGGCGAAGTAATGGCTGAATCAAGGGGCGGAAAGGAGGATAGACGCCTGAAAGCATCTTTCGCGAAATTATGGCAAGAAGGAACACAATTTATATCACCGGAAAGGTTCCACGAAGTATTCACTAGTAAACAATTGAAAGTAAAGCCGAAATCAAATAATATATCCGGTCTCCAGTTGGCTGATATAATAGCCCATCCAAGCAGGAATGAAATTCTATCTGAAAACAAACTACTGGATCGACCATTAGCACCTTTCGCGAAAAAGATCATCGACATATTACAGTCGAAATATTATCAGCATCAGGGAAAAGTTTTTGGTAAAAAATTCATTTAGGCATAAAAAAAGGGCCTTTCGGCCCCGATGGTAAGATACCATCCACCTCCACAACCGTGGATTAGCCATATATTATGGTAAAAATTCATTGATGTCAAGAGTTTTCAAAAATTTATTTGTGTTGTTAAATAAACAAAATAGTGTGAAAGTGTATGATTTCATTGTCTGTCTGGTTTCATAGAATTTTTATACGTAATAGGAGTCATCATCCCAATGAGCAAGAAAAAGAAAGATAAAACCCTCGAGGAATATCTAAAATTGCAAAATAAAATCAAGATGGAAAAGGTAGATGAAGTTTTCCGTACCCAGCCGGATAACTATATTTCCGCATTGGAAGAACTCGGATTCACATATTACGATGATGATGATGATTATGAAGAAATTGAAGAGGCTGAAGCCCAGCCGGAAAACCAGAATCAAAATGATCTTGTTGCCTATTTTGACGGTGAAAAAGAATTTTCCGACCGAATCTTAAAAATATACTTTGAAGAGCAGGAGGTGCAAAACCCCAACCTGCCCTTGGTTCGCAAATATTTTAAAGCCGCCAATCAAAATCTAAAATCACTTATTTTGTATGGTCTTGATCATTATCCCGGCAGGCTCGAACTTTTATCCGATTTGGGCTATTTTCATGAATTTGAAAACATGCTCAGCACGGTTATTACTTATTATACCCGAGCTTGTGTGGACCAGGAAAATCTGGAAACCTTCGCTGAAATAGCCCGGGAATTTTATTATGCAACCCTTCCTGACGGCTATGAGGCGCTTTACGCGCTCAGGGATTTGTTCGAACCTGGGACGGATAAAAGGGAGATTATCGATATTTTAATTGCCGAGCAAGAGGAGGGGGAGACCGGTATCAGATCTATTGATCAGGGATCCAACCTGCACTGATGTCATTTTTCGATCGTCTTCCGCTCATTTGTCATTGCCGCGAAGGCGGCAATCCAGTTATACCGAGGAAGATAGGGGTCAAGAAATAAGAGGTTGAAGCTTGAATCGTAACCATGGCAGTCAGGTTGCGGACTAAATTCACTGTTCAAGCTTTGATCCCTAAATGGTTTCACTAGCGAGCCCATCACCATCGGCTGTATGCCGTTTTGTGGATTGGCTGGGTTAGGTGCATACCAACTCATTTTGACAAAATGATTTATATTTTTTTACCAATATAGAAAACATAGCCATAATACGCTTTGTACTTATAATACAACTGAGTTTCATGCCGTTGGTTCGCGATAAATTCTAGGGCAGATTTATTGCCTGCATTTTTCTCCAAGTAGACTTTCTGCACATTTACTTGGGGAGCATAGAAATTTTCTGTCCAGCAGTTTTCGGGCAAAATAAAGGTTGCAACCGGAATATAACCGGCTTTTTGCACTTGCGCTACTTTATTGGGGATCGTGTCTATCTCCGGGTAAGCATCCATCCAAAACTCATCGATCTCGGCAGGGCGTTCTTCAGAAAACCACGATATTTCCGAAACGGCAACATAACCTCCAGTCTTTAGGAATTTCCGCCATTCATTAAGCCCCCGTTCAAAGCCAATATTGTAGATTGCTCCTTCTGACCACATCAGATCCAATTCTTCATCCCGGAAAGGAAGATTATCCATCGAGCCAACAATACCTTTTACTCTATCCTGAAGATTCAGTTTTTCAACATTCCGGTCGAACAGGTCGATGAAAATAGGAAAAAGGTCGATACCTATAATACTTCCCGGTGCATGCTGCGCCAATACCATTGTCTGTCCACCTGATCCGGAGCCAATGTCAGCGATAAGTGATTTATCGTTAAGATTATCTATAAAATTCGATGCTTTTATCGTTACTTCAGGGCTGCCTGGCCCCTGTCGTTCCAGGTTTGAGAAATATTCGCAGATTAATTCAAAATCAAATTCATGGATTGATTTATTCTCATCGTTCATAATTCTTCCTTATAATTCATATTTTCACCGACACTCTTTCTGCAGTGTGAAGGGGTCAATATCGCTCTGTAATCTGTTCGCTGTGTATTTTGGTCCCCCATTGTCTATTTCTATATTCGTGTCTTTTTATCATGGCCTGATTTATTTGTACAAATAGAATTTTGATCATTACATTGAGAAACAAATTTATCCACCCACCAAAACAATCGTCAGATTAAAAAGGGCTATGGATTTCTCACCCTTCGCAACTCATGGATTCTGTTTCTGTTAAGTTTTATTTTTCTAAGTTGTTCTCTTTACATGCTCTTCTTATTGTAATCAGCGATTCAACCATTTTCGGGTTTTACAAAACTTTGGGATCAAAGCTTGAACAGTGAAACATGGTTGACAAAAAGCCTTATGGTTAGTAGGGAAACATCTATGAGCAGACCATGGCGGATTGAATATGAAGGGGCATTGTACCACCTGTTTTCGCGTGGCAACGATCGCAACGATATATTTGCGGACAACGAGGATCGCAGCAGCTTCTTAACTGCAGTTGTTGAAATGTCTGAGCGGTTCGCCATCGACGTATTTTCATATGGTTTGATGGACAATCATTTTATATTCACCGCAATCCACTGAGAGCCGGTATCGTCAAACGGCTATCCGGATTCAGGGTTCAAGCTTTAATCCATTGATTTCGCAGACCGGTCTTCGTCCAAAAAGAAAGCGACTACGCCCGGCAAGTTTACACAGATTACAATGAATGCCGGGCGGAGACTGCTAGTCCTGTCGAGTTTAATCCCCTGCAGCTTGCCGCGGGGCAGTTCATACCATTACTATCTTCAGGAATTATAAATACACCACTCGTAAAAAAACATCACCGGAAGAGATTAAAAACTCGATCAGTTTGGCATTGAGTAAGGGATGAATGTTGTAGATTTTGGGTGCGGGCCTGGAAGTTATATTGAACCCGCATCTCTTTTAGCCGGTGAAAATCGAAAAGTCTACCGGAAGGTGATGATTTTGACGAAAGAATTCGAGATGCGATTCGCAGCAGCGATTTGACAGTCTTCTGCATTACGCCAAATTCAACTGATAAGGAAAGCTACACGTTGACCAAATTGAAGTTTGCCGATTCGGATGGCATTTATGACATGCACACTTAAAGAGACTTCTAAAGATAATTCAGGACAGCAGTGATGCCGAATATATGCCTCATCGCAGCAATGCGGGCCGAAATTCCGTATATGTTAAAGAATGCATCCGGCACTTATCGAATTGGAGATAATGCCATCAGATTTGTTGTATCTGGAATCGGGCCTCGAAAGGCCCGCAGAGCAACGCAGCAGGTGTGCAATGGCGCTTTGGGATTTCTTCCCGACTTGCTGATTAATTCAGGTTTTTGCGGTGCAGCCCAAAATGGGCTGGGCATCGGGCAGCTGATCGTTGCGGATCGTTTGACCTACGGTGACCGGGAAATTCAGTTGGACGATAACCTTATTGAAAACATTGTTGGTATTTTAATAGAAGCAGAATTCCATGTCGGAAAACTCCAAACTTTTAATTGGCCGGTTCTATCCAGGGCCCGAGCGGCCCCAGATACGCTAGCCGTCGATATGGAATCATTTGCCATCGCCCATATGGCTGCGAAGTACCGTATACCGGCCGTATTTATCAAGGCGGTCAGCGATATCGTCCCTGAGCGGACCAGCATGATCGGTTTGTTAAATTTTGTGCGAAGTTGTAAAGTTGGTTCGAAAAAGGCGAGAACGAGCCTAAATATCAATGTTAACAAAATATGTGCCGATCAAGGTCTGGGAAAATAAATGATGATTAGATTTCAGGGGGTAAAATGAAAACTCAGATTTTTTCAATCAACCATTGCGGCAACAAATATGAGGTTGCAACGAATTTTCGGCAGCGGGGCAGGGAGATGGTATTCCTGATCCATGGGCTCGGATGCTCCAAAGCGTCTTTTCGAGACATTTGGCAGCGAGATGAATTTAGTGATTATTCCATTCTGGCCATAGATTTGATAGGTTTTGGTGATTCCGCGAAATCCGAAATATTTTCATACAAAATGGAAGATCACGCTGCTGTTTGTGCTCAAGTTGTCAAACAGACATCTGCCAGCAGGGTTCACATCGTGGCACATAGCATGGGAGGAGCGATCGGTCTGCTCCTTCCTACTGAACTATTCGACTCGGTAAAATCGTTTGCCAATCTGGAAGGCAATCTCACCGGTGAACAGTGCGGCTTCGTCAGTCGAAAAACAATCAGTGTGACCTTGGATAGATTTGAGGAGGATGTCCTGCCGGATCTCAAAAGCCTGTCGAAGACTCTCGGAGAAGGACGTTTTTTTCTCGATTCGATGCTGCCCTTCGGATTTTATAAAAGTGCCGAATCACTCGTCGATTGGTCTGACAGTGGAGAATTGTTATCGCGTTTTCTAAATTTGCCTTGTAACAAATCTTATTTTTATGGTCAGGAAAATGCCGGCATGGCTGTACTAGATCGACTTGACGATATCGAAAAGGTGATGATCGACAACAGCGGGCATTTTTTGATGAATGATAACCCAAATGAATTCTACGTCCGCCTTCGAGAGTTCTTAACCTCTTAGTTGCAAGGTTGGAATTCAATATTGTTCAGAATCCTGAAATATCGATAGAACGCATGGAGACGAAGAGAAATGCTATGACTCGTAAACTAATTTTATAAAATATTTGGGCAAGGCACGCCCGGCGACACTTTTTTACTTGCTGAAAGCAGCGTAGCGACTTAACTTGACTATAGAACAGATAGCTAGTTTCCATCCACAAATGGTCTTTTTGCCCAATCTCGGCGTCAATCTGCGCGCTTGCTTGTGCGACGTAGTAAACTACGCCTCCGCACAAGCGCTTGATTTCCTTGACCTTGGGCAAAAATCCTCATTTCTGGATTGGAAACACCAAAAGGTGCCCGTCTCTGGTATAGGACTTTTATGGACGGGCACTAGCTAAGAAGCTAGTCGGATCCTATACCAGATATATTGAGGCAAACTGATTAGTTATGAAATTAAATCGTCTTGAATTTCTATTGATGAACAATCCTATTCGTGCTTACGCTCAGGAGAAGTATGAGCTGCCAATGCTGATGAGCATGCTGTCTGCTAACACCTTTAGCTCTGTCCTGGAAATTGGCTGCGGCAACGGCAATGGTACCAAATTAATCCAGAAGCGCTTTGAACCCAAACACATGACCGCGATTGATATCGATCAAAAAATGATTAAGCGCGCGCGCGATGCTGTTCGTGACCCGCAAATCACCTTCCAGGTGATGGACGCCTCGCAACTGGGTTTTGCAAATCAATCGTTCGATGCGATCTTTGATTTCGGTATTATCCATCATATTCCGAACTGGCGAGCGTGTATTGCAGAGCTAAGGAGAGTACTAAAGAAAGGCGGCAAATTAATACTGGAAGAATTTTCGATTGAGACTTTTTCGGGCTTTCCCGGAAGGATTTACCGATCGCTGCTGGCGCATCCATATGATCAGATGTTTTCAATAGAAGAATTTGTACAATATCTAAAGGATGCAGGATTTAGAATTCATGGTGTTAAAACGGCCAACCCATTTAAAATTGCGCGGTATTTCTGGGTAGTGGCAAGTGCTGAGTAAGGCGAGATAAAACCAAGACGGTCAATGTAGGTGGAACTTATTCAACATGATCCAAATAAAACAAGTTGACCCAACCCAATCGGAAGTTGTTGAGCTCATCAATCAGTTGGACGAATACCAGGAATCCATGTATCCGTCTGAAAGCAACCACCTGGATTCTTTAGATGAGCTGTCCAAAACCAATGTCGATTTTCTGGCTGCTTACAGCGACTCCAAAATTTGTGGGATTGGTGCTGTTAAGATTTTAGAAGATTACGGTGAAATAAAGCGCCTGTATGTTCCTGAAACATACCGAGGAAGAGGAATTGCTGAGAAGATTGTAAAAGAACTGGAAAATTGTCTGATAGAGAAATCCATTTTTACAGCGCGCCTTGAAACCGGAGTCCACCAGCTTGAGGCTATCGGTCTGTACAGAAAGCTCGGATATTCAGAGACCGTACCGTTTGGGGACTACACCGAAGACCCCCTAAGCGTATTTATGGCAAAGAAAATTGGAGGAGCCATCATAAAAACCTAACGCCATCGGCTGACCTTGCCAAATAAACTGCAGCCAGTTTTTCTTTTTCCAGGTTTAAGTCAGGGAATTGCATCTGCTGAACATCCTACAAAAAATCTTGTCGAATCGGTGTGAATGCATCAATCAGGCGCACATGCTCGGTCAGTAGCTGAACCGCGTGAGGCACGTTCGGCGGCACCGTGTAAATGTCTCCCGCCGTCAAGCGGGTAGGCTCATTGTCAAGAAAAAAGATAATCTCTCCGGCGGCCACATAGGAGACCTGTTCGTGAGGATGGCTGTGGGGCGGATCCGGCTCGCTCGTAGGGCCATCCTGAAAATCTATGACCGCCAGCATTAAATTTTCAGTGTTGGCTAAATAGCGTGTTCGCCCGGGGGCAATCGCTTCCGGCTTCAGATCGGCCTCTTTTACTGTTCCCATTTTCTTCCTCCTGCACGCATATGGTTGATGAATTTGCCATTCATCCCCAATGGGGCACCTATTCTCATAGTGGACATCTAACACATTTGATCGTTGACAATCAACATTCGTTTAGATATCTGGGATCTAATCTATGTTCATTTGATGTTTCTATCAGTAGAGCCGCAGCGAAATCAGGTTCGTAGGTCGTCATTTTAGATTCTTTCAATTTTCAACCAAGGCTGGGGGTTTTTCACTTAAGCGAACTCTAAAGAAATGGAGGTAACAGAAATGAAAAAACTGGTCGTAGCAATGTTGACAGTGGGCATGATTGCTTTGGGTGTCTCGGCTCTGGCGGCCGATAAAATGGTAATCAAATCCAGCGACGTTCACGGTGACGGCTATCCGACGGTGGAAGCCATCAAATACATGGGCGAATTGCTGGACAAATGGACCAATGGACGCCTGACCATCCAGGTTTACGGCTCGATGCAACTGGGCGGTGAGAAGGAAGCTCTGGAACAGGTTCAGGTCGGCGCATTGGAGATGACCCGGGTCAGTGTCGGTGTTGTGGGTCCGATCGTGGATGAATTCAATGCGTTTAACCTACCGTTTGTATTCCGCAGCGCCCAGCATATGTATGATGTCACCGACGGCGAGATCGGTACCGAACTGCTGAACAAACTCGAGAAAGGCGGACTGATCGGACTTGGCTACATGGATGCCGGTTCGCGGTCTTTTTACAACAAGGTTCGCCCGATCCAAAAGCCGGATGACCTCAAGGGACTGAAGATCCGCGTTATGCAAAACCCGATCTTTGTGGAAATGGTCAATTCGATGGGCGGCAACGGCACCCCGGTGGCTTTTAACGAGCTCTACACCGCGTTGCAGACCGGTGTTGTGGACGGCGCGGAGAACAATCCACCGACCATCATCGAGCACAAACATTACGAGGTCACCAAATATTACAGCTTGACCCAGCATCTGATGGTGCCGGAGATTTTTGTATTTTCCAAAAAGATTTGGGACAAGATGTCACCGATTGACCAGCAGTTGATTCGCAAAGCATCCGCCGCTTGCGTTGTCAAGGAACGCGAGCTCTGGGCCGCCAAAGAAGAAAAGGCCTATGCTCAGCTTAAAAAAATCGGTTACAGCGTCAATGGGAACCTTGACAAAGAGCCCTTCATCAAGGCGACTGAACCGGTTCGCCAAAAGTTCGGCGGCAAGTATTCCGAATTGATCAAGAGGATTCAAGCAGTTAAGTAGTATCAATTTTCGTTGTTTGATCATCATAATTTCATATTCGTTTCGCATTTCGATATCCGATCTTCGTTTGATCCAGGGCTTCACCGTTTTCCCCTGGGTTTGCCACTGGAGCTTGTGCTTAATATTGGAACAAGATAAGGGCCGGTGCCACGCCAAATCCGATGATGCCGGCCCTTGCCCTTCTCTAACCGGAGAATATCGATGGCCAAAGGCTACACGAGGTTGATGGACGCACTCTATTTTGTCTGTGTGTTCATTGCCGGTGGCGCGCTGGTTATTATGAGCGCGATCATCGCCTGGGGTGTGTTTACACGATATGTTTTGGGGTCCGGATCCTTTTGGCCGGAGCCGATATCTATTTTTCTGGCCATCCAACTTACTTTTTACGGTGCGGCGGCCTGCTATCGAGCCGGAACGCATATTAGTTTGAAAATGTTTGTGGAGTTGCTACCGCCGTCCCTTAAACGGTGGCAGCACCATTTTGTGGACCTACTCATGGCGGCGATCTGCCTGTTTATGGTGGCCTATGGTGCCAGCCTGGTGAAAACCACATACTTCCAGGCCTATCCGGAGTTTCAATATATACGGGTAGGTGTCGCCTATTCGGCCATCCCCATCGCAGGGCTCATTACCTTTTTGTTTTTGATTGAGAAGGTATTTATCAAGCCCGCTTTTCATACTTCCAAGGAGGATGAGCTTTAATGGGTGGAACATTTGGACCCTTGCTTTTGATTGGGAGTATGTTACTGCTGGTTGTGTTGGGTGTGCCGATTGCCTATGCCATCGGGATTGCCTCTCTGATTACCGCCCTTTATGTCGGAATTCCACTGGAAGCCATCCTGCTGAAAGTGTCAGACGGTGTGGACAACTTCTCACTTTTGGCAATTCCTTTCTTTGTGTTTGCCGGGGCCTTGATGGCCCAGGGCGGCATGGCCTGGCGGCTGGTCAATTTCGCCAATATTTTTGTTGGCTTCATACGGGGTGGCCTGGCGATGGTCAATATTCTGGCCTCGATGTTTTTTGGTGGAATTTCCGGATCATCGGTTGCCGATGTATCCTCGATCGGTTCCATACTGATTCCGATGATGAAAAAGGAGGGGTATGACGATGAGTTTTCCGTCAATATCACGATTACGTCTGCGACCCAGGGGATCGTTATCCCTCCCAGCCATAACGCTGTGATATATTCCTATGCGGCCGGCGGCGCGGTTTCAATTGCCTCGCTTTTTCTGGCAGGATTCATTCCGGGGGTGATGATCGGGCTGTCGCTCATGGCGCTGTCATTTATCATGGCGACCAGACGCAACTACCCTAAAGGTAAACTGGTTCCATTGCGAGAAGCGATCAGAACCTCCGGTCAAGCCTTTCTGGGGTTGGTAACGGTCATCATCATCGTTGGCGGCGTCATTGGCGGTATTTTCACCGCAACCGAATCCTCGGCGATCGCGGTGGTCTATTCTTTTCTGGTCACCTTGTTCGTCTACCGGGACTTCAAGCTGCGCCAGCTGCCGGATTTGCTGCACGGGGTGGTCAAGACGGTCTGCATCGTCATGATCCTGATCGGCTTTGCCGCCGGGTTTGCTTACTTGATGGCCCTGATGCAGGTCCCTGCCAAGGCGACAAAGTTTTTCCTGAGCATCTCGGACAACAAATACGTCATTTTGGCGCTGATCAACGTCATGCTGCTGGTCCTGGGGACGATTATGGATATGGCCCCGTTGCTCTTGATCTGCACACCGATCATGTTGCCGGTCGTAAAGTCCTTTGGCGTCGATCCGGTTCACTTCGGCATTATCATGATGCTGAACCTGTCCATCGGTCTGGTCACACCCCCTGTCGGCTCGACACTCTTTGTCGGCTGTGCGATCGGAGATGTATCGATTGAAAGGGTTTCCCGCCGGCTGTGGCCCTTCTGGCTTTCGATGTTTACCATATTAATGCTGGTAACCTATTTTCCGTTTTTTTCGATGTGGATTCCGACGGTATTCGGATGATGTTTAATCCCTACCGCAATCGTTCAAGAGTGGATTTCATCGATGACCCAGGCCACATCCAATTCGATTAATTTCGATTTTTTGGGAATTCCTTGCTCATCCCAGCCCATCATATCATACAAAAGATCGATGGCTTCATTGAAGGCCTGCTTATCGATCTTGAGCCCGGGTGAATGTTTCTTTTTTAGCTCTTCGTAAAACCGGTTGGGCAGAATATCGTCTTTTCTGCGCAACCCCTCCCGAATATTGAACGCTTTGGCCAGATTGGTCCTGCGCTCACCGAGTTTCATGACCTCCCAGGCGCTGTTCTCCCAACCGGTGATCGCATCCATGGTCTCCATAAGCCGTCGCAAGGTGAAGTTGCGGACCGGGAAGAAGGCGAAAACACAGAGACAGAGACTGTCCAGGAAGCTGAAGTGATCTTGCAGATAGACAAAATTGCGGATTTTTTCCGGCTCGACCGAGGTCGCCGGCAACCTTTTGTGGATTCCCAAACATTTGACCTGATCCATGAATATCTCGGGTGCATACTCGTCGAAATCAGTGTCGTGCTCTACCACGACATGGTCGCCGCCCAACGCGGAGCAGGCGTAGCCGATACCGACCATCCCCTTGGCCCGCGGATCGTGCATAGCGATTTCCATGCCCTTGGAATGGATGGCAAATTCCTCGGCGCCCGGTCCGATTTTTTCAGCCGCTCTTTGCACACCTTCGGCCAGAAGATCGCCAAGTTGGCTGCTGCGCAAGGCGATCGCTTCGACTGTTTTCACCATGGCGTCCGCATTGCCGAAGGATAAATCCAAGCCGTCGGCATCTTCTTTGGATATCAGTCCTTTTTCAAAACATTCCATGCCAAAGGCGATGGTGGCGCCGGTGGATATGGTATCGAGGGAATACATGTTGCACAATTCGTTGGCCTTGGAGATGGCTACCAGATCGGTGATCCCGCAATTCGATCCCAGGGCGGAAACGGTCTCATACTCCGGTCCGCCGTAAAGCGGGTCCACCTTGTAGGGCTTCTCGGCAGCCACGACCCTTTTACAGGCCACCGGGCAGGCGTAACACCCTTCGCCCTTGACCAGTATTGTATTGGTCATGTTTTCACCGGAGAGCTGTTCACCGCCTTCGATGGATCCTGTCTGGAAGTTAAA
The DNA here is from genome assembly GCA_050114455.1 of Desulfobacterales bacterium. Taxonomy (GTDB): domain Bacteria; phylum Desulfobacterota; class Desulfobacteria; order Desulfobacterales; family JAFDCJ01; genus JAFDCJ01. The sequence continues at coordinate 24,565 of JASFSK010000001.1, forward strand.
AGAGGGCAGTTCTTCATGTTCCATCTGGTAATCCACATATTCGGCGCTGCCGAACTTCTGGAGTCCGTCATTAACGGGATTGTCCTTATAAGTACGGGCAAACCAGGAGGCATTGTCCCGAACGCCTTGTTTATCATAAAAATCAAGATCCAAAGCCCCGCGGCAAACGATGGCCTTGAGGTTCTTAGACCCCATGACGGCGCCGGATCCGCCCCGACCATTGGCGTGTTTGCATTCGTTGAGTATGCAGGCGTAGCGGACGAGGTTCTCGCCGGCGGGACCAATCATCACCATTCTCGCTTTAGTCTCGTTCAGCTCGTCCCGGATGGCAGCCTGGGTGTCGCCGGTTGATTTGCCCCAGAGCAGGGACGCATCCTTGAATTGGACCTCACCGTCCTTGATCCACAGATAGGTGGGATGGTCCGCCCTGCCTTTGACCACAATCGCATCGTAGCCGGCCTTTTTGAGTTCGGCTCCAAAAAAACCACCGGCCTGGGAATCCAAAAAAATACCGGTCAGCGGCGATTTGGTGATGACAGCATGCCGGGACAAGCCGGGCACCGGTGCACCGGTCAAAATGCTGGCAGCAAAAATAATCACATTGTCCGGACCGAGCGGATCGATACCCGGTTTGGTCTCTTTCAAAAGATAATAGGCTCCCAGGCATCCACCACCCATGTAGGTCCGATAAAACACCTCATCGGGGGTTTCGATCCGGGTTGTCAGACGACTCAAATCAACATGCAGAATTTTTCCATTATATCCATGTGGCATCATTAGCTCCTCGACATTATTTGATAGATATATGCATTTGGCGGCCTAAAAAATCAGCGACGACCAGCAGCGGTGGTTCGGGCCTCCTCCAGGGGCCAGCCTCATCCCCCCAGCTGCCGGTCGCCGATTGCGGGCATCATCCGCCCCCGGTTGGCAGTAAAAACCTCACTTCGTCACCATCATCTAAAATATGGTCGGTGAGACGTCTTGATCGGTTGACAAAACAGACAAATTTTAAGGACCGTCTCCGGACGTCAAATAGGATTTCGTCAACCCTTTCTCCATGCAGACGACTTATTTCGTGAGCCAAATCCATTATTGAAGATCCTGGAGGCAATGAGACGTCAATTTCCTTGGTTCCGATCTCCTGGCCGAGCGCGGCACTCAGTCTGACTTTTACTTTCATTTAAAAATTATATTCATCGATATTGTTGATATCGAATACCGTGGGGGGTCCGGTAATAATGATCCGGTTTTTGCCGATGGTTCGTTCGCCAAGCCCCGGGACCTCAAATGTGACGCCTTCCTCGGCCTTGATTTTATCAAGGGCCAACCCCACTGACAGGTAGCCGGCGAGGTACCCCTCATCATAAGGGCTCCAGAGTGCGAATTTGGTGACCGTTTTATTTTTGATAAACCGGCGCATCTGGTTGGGTGTCCCAAGTCCGATGACCTGGGTCTGGGGAGCTCTCTTGGCATTTTCAACCGCTTGGGCGGCGGCGGCGACACCCACCGTGGTCGGCGAAATGATGCCGCGCAGGTTGGGGTACTTGGTCAGCAAGGCCTCGGTCTCGGTGAGGCTCTTCTGCGGGTCGTCATCACCGTAGACAATGGATACCAGCTTCATGTCCTTGTATTTGGGGTCGGTTTCCAGCGTCTTTTTCATGCCTTCGATCCAGTAGTTCTGATCGGGCGCATCCGCCGTAGCACTGACAATGGCGATCTCGCCTTTATAATCGATCACCGACCCCATCAGTTCTACCTGGCTGGATCCGGTAACTTCAAAATCCATGGGCAGAATGGCCACATGGCGGTAGTCCTCGCTCCCGGGAATATCCGAGTTGACGATCACAACTTTGATTCCGCGGTCCATGGCCTGCTTGAAGACCCTGTTCAAGGCATCGGGACTGTTGGGCGATATGGCGATGACATCGACCCTGCGCTGCATTTGGGTTTTTATAAATGGAATCTGCGAGGTCGCCTCTGCTGTGGCGGGGGCGGTGGTAGTAAAAGTAAAGCCCAGCTCTTCGGAGGCTTTTTTAAAGCCGTTGATAATCGAATCAAAATACGGATTTCCCGTGTTCTTCGGAATGTAAACGATTTTTAAATCTTTGGCTTCCTTGGCCACTGCCAGGGAACCGAAGCCAAGAAAAACCGCCAATGTCAAGCATAGAAAAATTGCAATGAATCTGGTCTTCATAGTTTCCTCCTTTGAATGAGTAAGTGATTTCCAACAAAACTACGATTGTCACCGTCAATCCATTGGTTGCGGGCCTAAGATCCTTTCAGCAATCTTTTTCGATGGGATCCAAGCCGCTCGAATCTTGCAGATCACCCCCTTTTTCCCTGGTATTTTGACTGAAACGCTGACACCTGTGATCAAGCAAACTCAATGAAATTTACGTCTAAGTTCATCAAGCTACAGGTGAATTAGTATCATTCCAAACTGATCCTAGATCTTACGTTTACTGTAGATATAGTTTGACAAAGTAATTGACAGGATCAGCAAGCTGCCGATAATCGCCAATTGGTTTTCGATTTTAACATTGGCGACGCTCAGACCCAATCGAAGTACGATGAGAGTGAACAGGGCGATGACCGTGCCGCCGATATTGCCGCGTCCGCCATTGATGTCAACGCCACCCAATAATGCGATGGTGACAATATCTAAAATACCGCCGTCGGCCAGATCATAGCGAACCACCCCCAAACGCGACATCATCACGATGCCGGCGAAGGCGGAGAACAGTCCCGACAGGCTAAAAAGAATCAATTTTAGGCGTTTGACGGGAATCCCGGAATATTTTGCCGCCTGCTCGTTGGTGCCTGTAGCAAACACGTACCGTCCGAAAAGAGTGAAATTCAATACCAGCCACAGGATGGCTGCCAGGATTATAAACATGACCAACGGGTAGGGTATGAGTGTGTTCCCGACGTAGCGGGTATCCAAGCCCACGAACCATTGCGGAAACCGGCCGATTGATTTATCGCCCATCAGGATCATGGCGATTCCCCGGTACAAGGCCAGGGTTCCAATGGTGACGATGATCGGCGGCAGTTCGAATTTGGTGACAATCCAGCCATTAAACCAACCAAGACCCAGGCCGGTGAGGAGACCGAGGAGGAGGGCCGCCCCCATGGGAATCCCGAGTTGAAAAACAAACGCGGTAATGCAGGCACTCAAAGCCATGTTTGACGCCATGGAAAGGTCAATTTGGGCGGCGATAATCACGTAGGTCAAAATCAGAGCGGCAATGCCATACTCGATGAACATGGATGAAGAATCCAAGATAAATTCGAGGTCGGCAAAATAGGGCGAAAGCAGCGAACCGGCGATGGTGCTCAGAATTAAGAGCGCAAAGGTGCCTGTTTCAGGCCGGACGAATAGATTTCGCCAGTCGGGTTTGGTGGTTTTTGGCTTCAGATCCGTTTTGACGGCTGTCATGTCTATCGTTTCCGAGGGCATCCTTATATTCTCACTCGTTTGATCGCCTGCATGACTCTGTTTTGGATTTGTTTGTCGATAATCAGTGCCAGGATGATGATGAAACCGTACATGGCTTCCTGCCAGAAGGCCGACACCCCCAGGACCGCCAACGCCGTGTTGACGACACCCAGCAGGACGCAGCCGATGACGACGCCTAAAACGGTTCCCGAACCACCGGCCACATTGACCCCGCCGATAACAGCGGCGGCGATGACGACAAATTCGGTGCCGACCCCGGTCATCCCCGGATTTATATAACCGAAACGGGATGCGTACATGATGCCGGCGAAACCGGCCAAAGCCCCGCTGACGGTAAACGTCGTCATCAAGACCATATTGACGTTGATGCCCCTTAGCTTGGCCGCTTCGGGGTTGCTTCCAATTGCGTACATTTCAACGCCGATATGGGAGTATTTGATAAAGAGCGCGGCCAGTACTGCAATGCCGATCGCAAATATGACGATCCAGGGGATTGCAACCGGCGATGTCTGGGACAGGCGGATGAGATCGACAGGTATATGGTTGGGATCGATCTGCCGGCCACCGCCGTAAATAAACAGTCCGCCGCGGTAGATGCTTAGCGTTCCCAGGGTGACAATGATCGACGGCAGCTGGAGCTTTGTGATCAACAGGCCGTTAAACCCACCCAGTAGGGCGCCGACAATCGTGCCCAGCAGGAAAGCCAGCCAAATCGGAAACCCGGGATGAGCTACAAATATGGTGCCGACCACAATACCGGAGAACCCCAAAATCGATCCCACAGACAGGTCAATGTTGCGGGTCACGATGACCATCATTTCGCCCACAGCGACAACCACGATCAGGGGGATATACAACATGATGCTTCTGAGATTGTCATACTTTAGAAATCTGGGATCAATGGCGGCAACCACAAAGAAGACAACAATAGCAGTGATAATGATGCCGAGTTCACGAAACTGAAATATTCTGCTCAAATTGGGCGCTTTTTTTTCAACCGCTTTCGTTGCTGCCGCCGATTTCATTGACGAACTCCTAATCCGGATTCAGACTTACGGCCGCCGCCGCCATAATCTTGTCCTCGGTTGCTTGGGCTTTCGTAAAATGACCGGTGATGCGGCCTTCTTTCATGACCACAATGCGATCACTGAGCGTCAGAATTTCAGGTAATTCTGAAGAAATCAGCAGGATGGCGATCCCCTCTCCGGCCAGTCTGTTGATGATCTTATACACCTCGCCTTTGGCCCCGACGTCTATACCCCGTGTCGGCTCATCTAATAGCAGGATCTGCGGATCGGTCAACAGCCATTTTGATAAAACAACTTTCTGCTGATTGCCACCGGACAATTCAGCGGCCAGTTGCCGAATCGATCGAACTCGGATATTAAGTCTGCCGACATAATCCTCAGTAATCTCCTTTTCTGCCTGGGATTTTATCCAACCCCTGTTTGTGATCCGTTCCGGTATGGCGAGGGTCATGTTGCTGGCGATGCCAAACGGCAAAAAAAGCCCCTGATGCTGCCGGTCTTCCGGAACATAAGCAACCCCATGTTTGATGGCGTCTTTGGGCGATCGGATGTTCACATTGCGGCCCTTAATGGATATCGAACCGGATTCCGGCGGCGTGATGCCGAATATCGCCCGCGACACTTCCGAACGCCCGGCCCCAACCAAACCGGCAAACCCCAGTATCTCGCCTTTTCTCAGTTCAAAAGAAATATTTTTGAAATCACCGGCCAGTGAAATATTGTCGATCTGCATGATGACGTCGTCGATTTTCACCGTCTCTTTGGTGATCAGCTCCTTGATCTCACGGCCGATCATCATACGGATAATCTGCTCCTGATCCAAATTACCGGTAAGATTGGTTCCAACTTTTTCGCCGTCACGGAGCACAGTGACGCGATCCGAGATGTCCAACACTTCATCGATACGGTGAGATATAAAAACGATTGCTTTGTCCTGGTCGACCAGGCGCCGGATGATTTCGAACAGTGTACCGACCTCGCCGGGGGTTAAGGCAGCCGTCGGTTCGTCCATGATGATGACCCTGGCGTCCTGTGACAGGGCGCTGATGATTTCAACCATCTGCTGGTCCGCGATTGACATGCCCTTCATCTTGGCCTTGGGGTCCAGGCTGACGCCTAAAGATTCCAGCAATTCCTGGGATTCCCGGTAGATATTTTTCCAATCGACGGTCAAGCCAGGTCCGTTTCTGGTGTGGCCGGCAAAGATATTTTTGGCAACGTCCAAATCCTGGAAGATTAGCGGCTCCTGGTGAATCAGGGCGATTCCGAGACTGCGTGCCGCCAGAGGTGAAGAAATCCGCTCCTGTTTCCCATTGACCATGACCCTGCCCCGGTCGGATTCATAAACCCCGCAAATAATTTTGGTCAACGTGGACTTGCCGGCACCGTTTTCACCGACCAGGGCATGCACTTCCCCCGGTCTGATCTCGAAGTCGACATCTCTCAATACCTGAATACCTGAAAAGGATTTGGAAATTTTTTCTGCGGCGACGATGGCTTCTTTTGCAGTCATTATACTAGTCCATGATCAAACCGCCGTTGAGGTCTAAAATTTCACCAGTGATGTATTTCGCACGATCCGAAGCCAGAAATAGAATCGCATCGGCCGCCTCCTGCGGGCTGGCATATCGTTTCAAAGGGATACGCTCCTTGAAGGCCACAGTGACTTCGTCACTCCAGCCAGCGGTCATATCGGTTTCGACCGGGCCGGGACAGAGGCAGTTGACCTTGATTTGGTGGGGCGCCGCATACTGGGCCAATGTTTTGGTCAGGCACATAATCGCCGCTTTGGAGGCTGAGTAATGAGCGCCGGCGGAAACGCCGCCGCTTTTGCCGGCGGCCGACGCAATCGTAATGATCCGCCCGCTTTTACGCGGTGTCATGACTTTCAGCGCTTCCTGGCAAAGGAAGAAAACAGATTTTAAATTGATCGCCATGATCAGGTCCCATTCTTCCGGTTTTATATCCGGCACACTTGTATCCCGGCATATTCCGGCACAGTTGATCAACACATCGATATGCTGATATTTTTTATGGATCGCGGCGATGAGGCTGCCGATCTGCTTGACGTCCGTCAGATCGACGGGCATGAATTCAGCTTGCCCCGCCAGAGACTGAACCTCGTCGGTTACGGCATGACCCTGTTCTTCATTGATGTCGACAACAATTACCTTGGCGCCTTCGCGACCGGCCTGCAAGGCGGCCGCCCGCCCGATCCCGTTGGCACCGCCCGTAATTACAACCACCTCATTTTGAAATTCCATTGGATTCCCTCTTTTTTATTCCAGTTTGAAAAACCTGGCCCTCGGGGCCAGCTCAGAGGCATTTGGCTCTGGTTAGTGATAAAAAATTAGAGATAAAATCGAATTTGTTTCGGCCAATTTTATATGATCAGGCGGATTTAACAAAATCGCTAATTTAACTCATGCCCTCTGGGCTTAGACCAAAGACAGGCCCTCCCTCCGGGCTTTAGACCCTATGGGCCGGAAGTAGGCCCCGGATTATTACCGGCTTTAACTGTCCGAGTGCTTTACCGTCTGAAACGAATTGACTCCCGAACCTAAAATGCCAAGATCCATGCCTGACTTTGGAAAAAATTCGCGACCGGTCAATTCGCCAATGGCCGCAATGTGTTTGGCAGCCGATGTCATATGCGCTTCCATGGCGTTGGCCGCAGCTTCCGGATTTTTGTCGGCCACCGCTTTATAAATCTGCTCATGTCCCTTGATTACAATGTCCAGACCGAAATGATGAATGGTCAAGCGGCGGCTCATTTCCAGGAACTGAATGATCGAGTTGACGATGATTTTAAATATGTGATTTCCGGCTGCCTCCACGAGCGCCTGATGAAAAGCGACGTCCGCTTCGGTGTAAATTTCCAGGCTTTGACCCTCCGCCGAAAGGGTATCAAACGTGGCGGCCATTTGCTGCAGATGTTCATCTGTTCGGCCCGATGCTGCCAGTTTTGCGATGGCGATCTCCAACGGTACCCGGACCTCCATCAGCTGGGCCAGTGAAACGGAATGTGCTGCCAAGTAGGTCATTAACGCCTCTTCGGGCACCTCGGATCTGGGAAGACAGACGACCGTCCCAAATCCTTGCTTGACTTCCAGCAATCCTTTGGCGGCCAAAACCTTGACGGCTTCGCGCATGATGCTGCGGCTAATCCCGAACATTTCACATAGCTTTTTTTCCGGCGGCAGAATTTCGCCGACCGAATATTGGCCGCTGACAATGAGCTCGGTGATCCGCGCGATGACCATTTCGGTGCGGGAAGGGATTTTAGTCGTTTTAATCATTGGCATAAACCACAGTTATTGAAACATATGATGTTTGTCAAGGATTTTTTGCAGCTTGATCCAGGGGGGAATTAATCCAGATTAACCCTTTGACCCACAGATTTGATAATCCTTCAAGCCCGGATGCAGACAGCCTGGGGTTATAATTAAAAAATAATTTTTTCAATAAGATAAGAACAGCTGCCGATTGTTTAGCTTTTGGTCGGATAGATTTTTATCATTAGAAAAATTCGTCAAGAGACTATGAAAATTTGTGTTTGTCATC
>JASFSK010000002.1:0-30833 GCA_050114455.1 Desulfobacterales bacterium
TGCAAGATTGGTAGATGCGAACCATACAGCCGATCCCGGGGAAACAATCATCAGGGGTATGGTAACCCAGCGGGCGTTCAAAGGCGGGCATTTCAATCTCACCGTTCGGACAGATCCTGGGAAGGTTCTCAGCTTTGACTTTCTTCCGGACGATCTGCCGCCGGCTTCGGGACAGAGCGTCCGGCTGTTGATGCGCCCATCGGCGATGATTTTAATCCCGGGAGCCAGCCAATGATGCTAATATTTGGAAATATGAAGCAGCAACAATATCAACATGCTGAGTTGATGAGCATAACCAATCAACCAGTCAACCAAATAACCATTTAAGGAAGACAAAATGAAAAACATCGATGTCCTGGTCATCGGACGAAGTTGCCTGGATTATATTGCCGTTGTGAACCGTTTTCCGGCAGAAAATCAAAAGCTGCCCCTCGAGTTTCGTTTGACCGAAGGGGGCGGTCAGGGCGGCACCTCGTCGTGCTGTATTTCGCGGCTGGGCGGCCGGGTCGCCTATGTGGGAAAACTCGGTGATGACAACGAAGGCGGATTTTGCCTGCAACGACTCCGGGATTTCGGTGTCCCCACGGAATTTATCGAAATTGTCAGCGACGGCAAGACACCGGTGGCCTATGTTTTCATAACGGTGGGCAGCGGTGCCCGCAGCATTATCTATGAACGCAATACAATGCCCAAGATAAAAATCGACGCCACCCTGAAAGAGCTGGTCAAGCAAACCGGAGTCGCGCTGCTGGACCCGGAGGTCACTTATCTAGGGGGGCAATTAAAAAAAATAGCCGGAAGCAACCTAAAGGTCATTTATGACGGCGAAAGATGGCGTCAGGGTATCGACGATATCATGAGCACGGCCGATTATTTCGTTCCTTCAGCCGAATTTTTGGAGGCCGCAGAACTGAAGTTTGACGGCCTGTCGTTCAATCATCGTCTCCTAAAGTTAAATAGTATGGTAGCCGGTCACCTGATCGTCACCCACGGGGAAAAAGGTGCTTACTACATTGCGGACGACACCCTTTATCATCTAGCTGTGCCCAATGTAAACGGTCGGAGCCGGTGATAATTTTCATGCGGCTTTTGCCCTGGCTCAGGCAAAAGGATTTGACCTTCATCAATCGGTGAAATTTTCGGTGGCAACAGCCTCCCTCTCCTGCCGGGAATACGGGGGCAGGAATGGTTTGCCAAGCTGGGATGAAGCTTTATCAGTGGCTGAATCCCTTAAAGAATCGGGTATTGAATCGATATAGACTAAGCTATTAAGAGACTCAAAATTCTTCTCCGCATTTTCTCCTCCCCACTGCTCCTCCAGAGATTGTTGGAATTGAGTTAAACACATATGGTTGGGATACACGCTGAGAATGTTGACAGTAAGTTGTGGCGCTATATACTGAAATCTGGCAAATTCAACCATTAACTCTAAACACCCATCAATAGAAAACATTAGAAACATTTGGCTAACAATGCGTTCTCAAACACAATTTAGCTACACTGGACCCCGCGTACCCCTGCCGGTCCGACTGCTCAACATCGCTGCTCGACATACGAATTTCATCTCCGATCGTCTTAATCGGCTCGATTTGCATGAGTTGCTTGATTCGGCCCGCCGCAAAACAAAGCTAAGGGATTGGGGCGATCAACGATTCAAAAACGCTCTTGATGTTTTGGTGAACTCGGTTGCCAAGGATGGGGAACTCACTTTTTTTGGACGTCTGACCCTCAGGCAGTTTTTATTGGCCAATCTTTGCCAGCGGCTGAATATTGTCGAAACCTGCAAACGATTTCCAGAAATAGGCCAACAGAAAATTCAGCGGCCCATATTCATTACCGGTTGGTACCGAACCGGCAGCACCTACCTTCACAATCTGCTGGCGTCTCATCCGAGTGTGCGGGCGCCCCTATTCTGGGAATTGCGCTACCCCTGTCCAGCCCTCGATCCACGGACGGTAAATCCAAAAAAGATCATTCGCAGGACACATCGAATCAGCCGCATCCACCGCTATCTTTCTCCAGGCTTCAGCGATATCCATGATATGGAAGCCGAAAAGCCGGAAGAGTGTCTGCACCTGTTTGAAAATGCCATTTTGGGGACCACTGGATTTTTCATTACCGAAGCGAAAGAATATGCCTGGTGGCTTTTATCTCATGATGTTCAAAACGCCTACGACTTTTATAAATTGCAGTTGCAATTGTTGAACTGGCAGAGACCAGGACAACGATGGCTCTTAAAATGGCCCTATCATCTCTGGCACCTGGACGCCCTTTGGAAGACCTTTCCGGACGCCACCGTTGTCCAGCTTCACCGCGATCCCGTTGCAGCGATTGGTTCGGTCTGCAGCCTGGCGGCCAGTGCCCGATCGACCTTTTGTGCCCGTATTGACAATGCCGCATTGGGTCAATTTTGGATGGATTACAACGATGCCGGCTTGCGGCGAGGATTTAAAGAGCGGGAATCGCATGCTGCAAATCAGATCGTCGATGTTCGTTATGCTGAGCTAATGGAAGATCCAATTGCGGTCCTTCATCGGATACTGGAATCGGTGGATTTGGGCAGCGATTCACTTTGGTTCCATTCTCTGAGACGTCGTCTGAAAGGACCGCCAAAGAAAAAATTGTCACGCCATCGCTATACTCTGTCCCAATTTGGTTTGGATCCTGGTAAAATTCGACAACGTTTTGGCGGCTACATGGCAGATTATGATTTGAATAATGTATAATTCCTAAGCAGTGTAATATTTTTTCGTTATACCGATCTTGAAATAGCAAGTATTCGTGTTACCAGTATTGTAAGACAGGGTACTTGCTTGACTTCCGGTGTTTCCGGGTAAGGAAAATCTTATGCAAATCAATCCAACGGCAGATTCAAATACTTTGAATATCGGTGTTGTGGGCGGCGGAAGTTGGGGAACTGCTCTGGCGAATTTGCTGGCACACAAAGGGTATACCATAACTCTGTGGGTATATGAAGAGGATGTCAAGGACCAGATTGAGGAGACCGGAGAAAATAAGATATTTCTCCCCGGCATCAAATTGTCAACCAATCTGCACCCCACGAATGATATATCAGAGACAGTCGCCGGGAAGGATATCGTGGTGGTTGTGGTTCCCTCCCATTTTATGCGGGAGATCTCCTCACAAATGGCAGATGACGTCTCGAAAAAAGCCATCATCGTAACTGCTTCCAAAGGAATTGAAAACAAAACCCATTTGACTATGACCGGGGTGTTTAAAGAAACCCTTCCCAATATTGCGCATCATCGGATGGTGGCGCTCTCCGGACCAAGTTTTGCGCGCGAAGTCGCAAGAAAGTTGCCGACAGTTATCACCATAGCAGCGACGGACATGGAGACCGCCGCCTTGACACAGAAAGTGTTTGCCACCCCATATTTTCGGGTTTATACCAGCGAGGACGTGATCGGAGTTGAAGTTGGTGGTGCTTTGAAAAATGTTATTGCAATTGGTGCCGGGGTGGTCGATGGCTTGGAACTGGGGCTGAACGCCCGGGCCGCTTTGATTACCAGGGGGATGACTGAAATTCGACGCATAGGACTCAAAATGGGTGCCAATCCTCGGACCTTTACGGGTCTTGCCGGGATCGGAGACTTGATCCTTACCTGTACCGGGGACTTGAGCCGAAACCATACCGTGGGGGTAAAGCTTGGCCAGGGCAAAAAAATCGATGACATCTTAGCGGAAATGCACATGGTGGCCGAAGGCGTGAAAACGGCGAGGTCGGTCTATAATCTGTCGCGCAAGCTCAATGTGAATATGCCGATATTTCACGAAGCCTATCGAATTCTCTACGAAGATGATTCGCCGAAAGAGGCCATCCATCGCTTGATGACCCGGGATCTGAAACAGGAATTGGATGAACGGTAACGTATCGATTTATATAGAAAGTATCCGGTTTTTTTCTCCATTTTGGCGGGCCGGTTGACAATAGCTATCCAGAGTTACTATTTTTTGCAATACCGGATAATGTCAAACATAGAATCCTTGATCAATTGGGATCGGACTCTGCGGGCATAGGGATGAAGTCTATAAATACTCAGAAAAAGATAGGGCTCAAATTATATACTATCATGGTTGCTATGGTAGTGGCGGCCTGCGGTGGTGGCGGCGGCGGGGGTGATTCTCAGACAACCGGATCCGATCCGCCACAGCTGACCTTTACACTCAGCGGGACCATTCAGGCGCCGGACAATGCGCTTATTGACAGTGATGTAAATGATCCTTCGGCAACCTATGCCCCCAATGACAGCTTTATTGACGCCCAGGAGCTCCCCAATCCGGTGATACTCGGAGGTTATGTCAATTCGCCCAACACAGGTGCCCCCGGACGATCTCAGCGTAGCGGAGATGAGTCGGATTTCTTTCGTCTGAGTTTGACCGCAGGCCAGAGCATCGTTCTGTTTATCGCATCAAGTCCTGCCGAGGTGGATCTCGATCTCTTTCTTTACGACGATTTGAGAACTCAGATCGATGCGGCCATGGGGACTGGCAGCCAGGAATCTCTGATTACCCCGTCAGATGGGGAATTTTTCATCGAAGTCAGAGCAGTCGACTCGGCATCCAATTACAATTTGTCCATCGGCCAAATCACACCGGCAGGTATGGTGGATACTTTGAGATTGAGTGATGAATTTGTTCCCGGGGAGGCGATTGTCATCCTGGAAGACGGTGCATCCTCAGCAATGATCTCGAGCAGTTTGGCCGGACAGCCTCGGATCCTGGGCATGCAAGTTAAAGCCGGAGCGGCCGGACGAGGTATGCTGCTTGGTTTTGATGAGGAAACCGACCGGCAGCAAGCTTTGCGGACATTGGGCATCCGGCGAAGCCTTGTGAATGGCCGCATTCATCAGACTGCCGATCCTGACCAAAAGTATAAGATGGATACCCTGTGGATAGTTAAATCAATGCGCCGCCAATTCGGCGTCCGGTCGGCCCAACCGAATTTCATCCGAAAAGTCCAGGCGATTCCCAATGACCCCCTATTTAACCGACAATGGCACTATCCACTGATCAATTTGCCACAAAGCTGGGATGCATCCACCGGTAGTAATGATGTCATTGTCGCCGTTATCGACACCGGCGTGCTCTTGAATCACCCGGATCTCGAAGACCGACTGACATCCGACGGCTATGACTTTATCAGCGATCCAGTCCGAGCGCAGGACGGTGATGGTATCGATCCCGACCCCGATGACCCCGGCGACGGAGGGCCGGGCGGCAGTTCTTTTCATGGCACCCATGTGGCGGGCACTATCGCCGCCGGGACGAACAATGATACCGGTGTCAGCGGTGTTGCCTGGTTCACCCGGATTATGCCTCTGCGGGCGCTTAGCCAGGGAGGTGGAACCGATTTTGACATCCTGCAAGCGGTTCGCTACGCTGCCGGTATGGAAAACGATTCCGGTACACTGCCGGCACAGAGAGCGGATATCATCAACCTTAGTTTGGGCGGCAGCAATTTTTCCCAAATAGCACAGGACTTATTCACCGAAGTGAGAGCAGAGGGCGTCATTACGATCGCGGCAGCCGGCAACCGTGCATCCAGCGTACCTTTTTATCCGGCAGCCTATGAAGGTGTGCTATCGGTTAGCGCTGTGGACATCAATAAAAATCTGGCCCGGTACTCAAACTTCGGCCCGACCATCGATTTGGCCGCACCCGGCGGGGATAATACCGCTGATATCAACGTGGATGGGTTTCCGGATGGGGTGCTCAGCACCTGCGGTAACGATTCAACCGGCGTCATTGAATTTGTTTATTGTTTCTTTCAAGGAACGTCTATGGCCGCCCCCCATGTGGCAGGCGTCGTTGCTTTGATGAAGGCTATCTACCCGGCCCTGACACCCGAGGAATTAGATATCCTGCTCGCCAGCGGCCTCATCATAGAAGATTTAGGTCCTGCCGGGCGTGATGACCAATTCGGTAGTGGGCTCATCGATGCCTTTGGGGCCGTCGTTGAAGCCCAAAACCTGGTCGGCGGCGGGGCTGTCCCGTTGACATTGATCGTTACCCCGGCAGCACTAAACTTTGGACCGCAATCAGCGGCGACTCTGAGCATCGAAAAGGCCGGCGGCAACTCCGGTGACCGGCTGTTGGTCGACGCTGTCACCCCGGATGTCCCCTGGCTGATGATTGCTGAGGACAATGTCGATACTGATGGACTTGGGACCTATACAGCCATCGTCGACCGGGACCGATTGACTCCCGGGACCTATTCCGCCACCATTACGGTCGACGCCGATGCACCCAGCGTATCTGACATCCAAGTACCGGTCAGTATGCAGGTGGTCACACCGATTATGGGGGGCAATGCCGGTTTTCATTACGTGCTGCTGGTAGATTCCGAAACCTTGGAAATAGAGGCCCGGACGAGTGTACCCTTCAGTCCAGGAGGCTATGCCTATTCTTTCACAAACGTTCTGGCAGGAACTTATCAAATATTTGCCGGGAGTGATTCAGACAACGACTTTATCATTGGTGATCCCGGGGAGGCCTTTGGCGCTTACCTGACCTTGGATCAACCGGTATCCGTTACCATCTCAAGCGACCAGGACGACCTGGATTTCATCTCCAATTTCGATGTGAGCTTCCCGTCCCGATTGGATGCCGATGTGGTGCCCATCCGTCCGGAGGTAATCAAAGAACGTTGAATATAGTCCAGCCAGATGGATTGGCCAATTTTTTCAAGTTCGATCATCTTTGACATTATGTTCTCCTCTAAAAAAAATTGTGTCGAACAAAATTTGTTGACAGCAAACGACCTCTGAACCTTGGAACGCCGAACCTGTGAACGGGTGCAGCAAATCATTTTCATGCACGACGGCACGTGACCGTTTAATAGGAGGACCAGGGAGCTGAAAACGGTTTTGCTTGACTCACGGGGTTTGTCTGTGCTTTCTTAGTGAAATCCTGTTCACTGACCGCCAACGTTGGGTAAATGCCACCGAAACATTGTCTCTTATGAAAACATATTCAACTTACTACAGATCCCCGCTGGGACCGATAAAAATTCTCGGAAGTCTGGATTGCATATTGTCCCTGGATTTTGTGGATGAAGAACGTACGGGTGATTCTGAACTGCCCTTTTGCCTAAAGGCCTGTGTCAAACAGGTTGACGAGTATTTCAAGGGAGATCGAAGAGAATTTCTGCTAAATCTTGATCCCAGGGGCACTCAGTTTCAGAGATCGGTCTGGCAGCAGCTTGAAAAAATACCATTTGGAGAAGTTGTTACTTACGCGGATATCGCTGGGACTATCGGCAATCCGAAGGCTTGCCGAGCGGTTGGAAGCGCCAATGGAAAAAATCCCATTTCCATCATTATTCCCTGCCATCGGGTTATTGGCAGTGACGGGCGACTGACGGGATACGGTGGCGGTCTCTGGCGCAAGGAATGGCTCCTAAAGCATGAAAAAGGTCTTCATCCCGATAATATCACCGCTTAGTAACCAAATCTTCGAATGGCCTTCATATCTTTGCGCCAGTTTTTCTGAACCCTCACAAATAGCTTTAGATAGACCTTGCTCCCCAACATGCGCTCAATCTGCTCTCTTGACTGTGTACCGATCTGCTTTAGTTTTGTCCCTTTTTTCCCAATGATAATACCTTTTTGAGAGCTACGTTCCAGGTGTATGGTTGCCTCAATTTTTACCAGATCTCCCCTGTTTTTGGCTTTAAAACTATCCACGGTGACGGCCGTGGCATACGGAATCTCTTCGCCGGTCAACCTGAAAACCTGCTCCCGGATCATTTCGGCAGCGAGAAAGCGCTCGGAGACATCGGTGAGCATATCTTCCGGAAAATAGGGGAGCCCCTGGGGCAACATCGATATCATTGCCAATATTAGTGCTTCAACCTGGATGCCGTTTTTGGCGGATATGGGTATAATATCTCGAAATTGATACCTGCCGGACCATTGATCAATATGTTCAAGCAATAGGGTCTTTTCGATCAGATCGATTTTGTTCAGCGCCAAAACAATTGGTTTGCTTTCATCCCGCAGCCGTTTAACCAGGTAACCTTCTGCATCTGCATCCGGTTTGGCAACATCGACAACCAGTAGGATCAAATCGGCATCAGACACCGCAGAAAAAGCGGCGTCGACAATTCGTGTGTTCAACTTGTCCTGGGCGTGAAATACCCCCGGGGTATCGAAAAATACCATCTGAGCATCGGATTTATGCAATACGCCTAGGATCCGGTTTCGCGTGGTTTGCGGTTTTTTTGAGGTGATGGTGATTTTTTCACCGAGCAACCGGTTGAGCAGAGTCGATTTCCCGGCGTTGGGGGCACCCGCTATCGCCACATAGCCGGATTTGAAATTTTTATATCGATCATTGATATTTTTCATAATTGTTCAGTTACCAACAATTCAATCGATTGCCAGACCTCTTCCCGCCCTTTGCGGGATTTGGCTGAAAACAGGATTAGATCACGTGAATCCATCATCAATGAGCCGGCTACGGCAGCACGCTGTTTGTTCTGTTTGGTTTTTGAAAGTTTATCTGATTTGGTGAGCACGAATAATCTGGCGATGGCGTAGTGCTCAAGCCAGGTGATAAGATTAAATTCTTCCTCCCTGGGCATGCGTCGAATATCCAGGATAACGACCACCCCTTTTAACGTCCTGCGACCGGAAAGGTAAGTTTCGATCATGGGACCCCATTTTCTTCTGACTGCTGCCGGCACCTTGGCATAGCCGTAACCAGGCAAATCAACAAAGGTGACCGTATCGTTTATATCGAAAAAATTGATCAGCTGTGTTCGTCCGGGTGTGGAACTGGTTTTTACTAGTCGTCTGCGGTTGGCAAGGGTATTGATCAAGCTGGATTTGCCCACATTGGAGCGGCCTGCAAAAGCTATTTCGGGGAATTTTGCCGGAGGATACTGAGACGGCTGGGTGGCGCTGGTGACGAATTCGGCGGACTTTATGATCATCTTAACATGGACCGAGTATAAAATACTGGTTACTGAACTAGATATACACTAGTTGACATGGAAATGCATGGCGCAGAGGGCATGGGGCATGGATAAAAACTGATGTCTGCCAGCACGATGTTCAGGTCATCCCTATGCACCATGCCCTATGCCCTATGCCGTATTTAGATAAATGCAAAGGTCAAAAAAAAGGTCCTGCCCATCAGTCACGTTTTTCGAGATATTTCTCAAGCCGATCCATCCCCTCCCTGATGTTTTCCAGGGAATTGGCATAGGAAAAGCGCAGGTAGCCTTCACCATTTTGCCCGAAGTCGATTCCGGGAGCCACCCCCACATGTGCCGTCTGCAGGATGTCGAATGCCAGCTTATAGGAATCTTCACTGAGGTGTCTGGCATTGGCAAAGACATAAAACGCTCCGGTCGGCTCCACAGTGATACCGAACCCAAGTTTTTTTAAGCCGGCAATCATGAAGCGGCGGCGTTCGTCATAAATTCTTTTCATTTCCGACACATCCGATCCAGCATCTTTTAAGGCGACAATGCCTGCCTTTTGTACCATAGCGTTGGCGGAAATAAAAAAGTTTTGCTGCAGCTTTTGCATCGGCCGGATAAAGAGCTTGGGCGCGATTACGTAGCCCAGTCGCAAGCCGGTCATGGCGAACAATTTTGAAAAACCGTTTACCACAAAAGCACGGTCGGTAAATTCTAATATGGAATGCTCTTTTCCCTCGTAAACCAGACCGTGGTATATTTCATCGGAAACGATAAACGGTGAGTTGGGCGAGTCCGCCAGCGCCGCGATGGCTTTCATTCGGCTTTGCGAAAGGAGATTACCGGTTGGATTGGAGGGTGAATTAATGAAAATCGCTTTGGTTTTGGCGGTCATTTTTTTTTGGATGGATTCAGGTCGGTATTGAAAACCATCTTCTTCGTAGACCCGAACGGTAACCGGTTGCCCCTGGACAAATTTGATAAAGTTGGGATAACAGGCATAATGGGGATCGGATATGATGACCTGGTCGTTTTTTTCAAGCAAGGCGGAAAACAATAGAAAAATAGCCGGTGAGGAACCTGAGGTGACAATCACCTGATCCGGGTCGATCGCAACCCCATAGGTTGTCTGATAATATCCACATATGGCGTCACGGAGCTCAAATAAACCGAGGCTGTGGGTGTAATGTGTATGGCCAGCTTCCAATGCCCGGCAGGCGGCCTCCTTGACGCAGGTGGGCGTATCGAAATCCGGCTCCCCTACTTCCAAATGTATAATACGAACCCCCTCACGTTCCATCTCATTGGCCCTTTCCAGGACATCCATGACGATGAAAGAGGTCATTTCTGCGGTGCGTTTTGAGATCATTTTTAAACTACCTTATTCAACGGATACTCAATAATGCCTTCGGCGCCGTGTTCGAGGAGTTTTGGAATGAGTTCTCTGACCGTGTCCGAAGCCACCACGATTTCCACCGAAAACCAATTTGATTGGTAAAGGGAGGCAACTGTTGGAGCGTTCAGGCTCGGCAGCATATTAATGACATCTTCCATGAGCTCTCCGGGGACATTCATTTTAAGCCCGACCATTTTTTGTCCCAACAACGCGCCTTTGAGCAAGAGGGCAATTTGCTCGATCTTTTTCCTTTTCTGCGGATTTTTCCAGGATTCATGATTTACGATTAATTGGGTGTTGGTCTGCATCAATTCATGAATAATACGCAGTCCATGAGCCTTAATAGTACTTTCTGTCTCCGTCACCTCCACAACAGCATCGGCAAGTCCGGATACCACTTTGGCTTCGGTCGCGCCCCAGGAGAATTCGACGATTACCTCTATATCGCGTTCTGCAAAGTACCGTCTGGTAAACTCGGTGAGTTCTGTCGCGATCTTTTTCCCGGCCAAATCCTCCAGCCGCTTGATTGGGGAGTCGTAAGGAACCGCCACCACCCAACGGGCCGACCGGGAACTCACTTTTGAATAGACTAGGTCAGCAACGATATGTACATCGGAGCTGTTTTCCGCGATCCAGTCCTTTCCTGTAAGACCTGCATCCAAGGTGCCGTTTTGCACATAACGAGACATCTCCTGGGCCCTGCAAATGGCACACTCAATTGCCTCATCATTAATTTCAGGAAAATAACTTCTTCCGTTCACGTTTATATGCCATCCCGATCGCTGGAACAAGGCAATGGTGGCGTTTTGAAGACTTCCTTTTGGAATGCCGAATTTCAATTGTGTACTCATTTGTTATATACCTTTTGGGGGTCGAATAGTGGTTTGTCAATAATCTGGATGGACCCCTCTTCAACTATTTTATGGAAACAACTCCGATGTCCGGTATGGCATGCTGCATCCCCCAGCTGTTCCACCTTTAACAGTACCGTATCATCATCGCAGTCAATCCGAACTTCCTTGACCAACTGCAGGTTGCCTGAGGTTTCTCCTTTGACCCAGAGGGTTTGTCGGCTGCGGCTGAAATAAGTGGCCTTGCCGGTGGACAGTGTAGCTTCAAAGGATTCCTGATTCATATATGCCAGCATTAAAACATCGCCGGTGATGTGATCTTGAACGATTGCAGGGACGAGCCCGTCTGTTTTATTAAAATCGAGTTCGATCATCATTAAATATGATATTGAATTTGTCGGTTAAAGACGCTATTATTAGCGTTAAGTTAGAACAAGTCAGTAGCAGATTATAAACCTTTTTTTCTAACTGCTACGATAAATAATGTCAAATTCTTTTTTTGGCAAGGTCAGGGGATCGGTGCCATAAGCTCGGTACCTAATGGGTTCAAATACCCGCATGCAGCACCATCTTTGCATGCTATCTTGATGATGAATCAACCCCTTAGTCGAAACTGGGGGTCAACTTGTCTCCAAGGCTCGTTCCGGGCACATTTCTGTCACTCACGGATGCACAAACCAGACCCCTGTTTGTTGGGGATGAGAAACAAATTTTAAGTTTCTCAATTCATTTTTGAGGTGAAGAGAAGACCATACCCAATTCAAGGATACGGAAAGCATGACCAAGGAAAAAAGTAAGTCAGACATTCGCAAAAAACGTGTAAAACCCAAAAAAAGGGGTTTTTTCAAAACCCTCGTATTGTGGTCTTTTTTGCTTACCCTTATTTTGGTTCTTTGCGGAGCTGCCGCTGGCGTAGCAATTTATTTTTCCATCAGCAAAGATCTGCCCAAAATAACCTCCTTATCCGATTATCACCCATCGATCATTACAACCGTCTACGCCGATGACAATCGTAAAATAGCCGAGTTTTTTAAAGAACGTCGGATTGTCATGCCGCTGCCGCAAATGCCCCAGATGCTGGTTGATGCTTTTGTGGCTGCCGAAGATTCACGATTTTATAAGCACCAAGGTATAGATTTTATAAGTATTATAAGGGCTTTCTTCAAAAACCTCGAAGCCGGGACCATCGTGCAAGGCGGCAGTACCATTACCCAGCAGGTCACAAAATCATTTTTGTTAACGCCGGAGCGGAGTTACAAGCGTAAATTGAAAGAAGCCATTCTGGCTTATCGTATCGATAAAACCATATCCAAAGAGGATATTCTTTACCTTTACCTAAACCAAATTTATTTAGGCCACGGGGCATACGGCGTGCAAGCAGCTTCTGAAAACTATTTTGGTAAATCGGTTAAAAATCTAAATCTGGCTGAATGTTCAATTCTGGCCGGATTGCCCCAGGCGCCCAGTAAATATTCACCTTTCAGACACCCGGAGCGCGCCAAACAGCGTCAAATATATGTTTTAAACCGGATGGTTGAGGAAGGCTACATTGACAATATCCAGGCGACGGAAGCCATCAATACCCAGCTTGACATCAAGCCGCGCCGAAACCTTTATTTTGAAGAAATTCCTTTTTACACAGAACATGTGCGGCGATACATCGAAAATAAATATGGCACGGATGCCCTGTATACCCAGGGGCTTCAGGTTTACACAGCGGTAAACATTGAAATGCAAAAATCCGCGCGGCAGGAAATCCAGAAAGGATTATCCGATCTGGACAAACGAAACGGGTTTCGGGGACCTTTGGAACGTCTAAAACCGGAAGAAATCGAATCTTTCGCCCAAAGCCTGCAGGCCGAGCTGGAAAAACACCCGTTGGGCGGAGGATCCGTCACCAAGGCTGTTGTGATTGCCGTCGATGATGCCAAGAAAAAGGTTACCGTACGGATTGGAAACTTCCAGGGTATCATCGCCTTCAAGGACATGCGATGGGCCCGCAAGCCCGATCTGGAACTGGCTCCCCATGAAGCTAAACTAAAAAGACCGTCCGAGGCCCTTGCCGTTGGGGATGTCGTTCTGGTAAAGGTCAAGCAAGATCAAAACCCAGATCAAGAATCGTGGGCCGTGGATTTGGAACAAATTCCCGTGGCCCAATCCGCCTTGATGTGCATCGAAACCGAAACCGGGCTGGTTAAGGCCATGGTCGGAGGACGCGATTTCAAACAAACTCAGTTCAATCGCGCGATTCAGTCAAGGCGCCAGCCGGGTTCCGCATTCAAGCCGATTATCTATGCGGCCGCCCTGGACAGACAAACCGACGATCCGGAGAGAATTTACACGCCTGCAACCGTGATCGTTGATTCTGCCATCGTCTTTAAAGACGAAGAGCGAGATTTTACCTGGAAGCCCAAAAATTTCAAAGAAACCTTTTATGGACCAACCCCGTTTCGCAAGGCCCTTGCCAAGTCCCGAAACCTGGTCACCATAAAAATATTGCAGGATATCGGTGTCGATTATGCGATTGATTACGCCACCAAACTGGGCATCGACTCCAAATTGAGCCGGGATTTGTCGATCGCGCTTGGATCCTCCGGCATTTCCCTTCTTGAACTGTTGCGGGCGTATTCGGTTTTTGCCAATCAGGGCTATCTGGTCGAACCCGTCTTTGTATTGAAGGTCACCGATCGGCACGGTAACGTTTTAGAAGAAATGGCGCCTGAAAGAAAAAAAGTGATTGAAAAAAGCACGGCCTACATTATGACCAATCTGCTGGAAGGTGTCGTCAAACATGGAACCGGAAGGCGGGTGCGAGCGCTCAAACGACCGGTGGCGGGCAAAACGGGCACCAGCAATGATCTGTTTGACGCCTGGTTTGTAGGTTACACGCCTCAATACATTGCCGGGGTATGGGTTGGTTTAGATGAGATGGCCCCTCTTGGCAAAGGCGAAGGAGGCGCCAGGTCGGCTAGTCCGATTTTTCTCGGATTCATGCAGCGGGTGCTGGAAAATGAGCCGGTGAAAGTTTTTCAGGCCCCGGAAGGCATCGTTTTTGCGAAAATAGATGCCGATACCGGACTGCTGCCGGTTCCGGAATCAAAAGACATCATTTTCGAATGTTTCAAAGAAGGAACGGTCCCCACTAAATTCACAAAACGGCCGAATGAAGTCAGGGAGGTGGAAGACTTGTTCAAAAAAGATATCTAAAAAATCACTTCATTTTAGAGCGTTTGGCAAAATAACGTTTCGCTATCGGCAGTTTTGTAATGCAACTTTAAACAGTAATAACACCCCAGATGGTTTATCCCAAACGCTCTAATAGGATCAGGGTTCGATGAGCCGGTTTTGAATGGCAAATCGGGACAATTCTGCATTGTTACGCAGCCCCAATTTTTTTAATAGTCGCGCTCGATAGGTGTCTACGGTTTTGATGCTGATGTGATAGGCACGGGCGATTTCACGATTGGTATGCCCCATCGCCAGGCGACGTAGCACTTGGAGCTCTCGCATGGACAGTGAATCCAGCGGTGATTTGCCGTTTGAGCCCTTGGCTACACGCAAGGCCAGCGATTCTGCGGCCTCATCGGTAATGTAGCGCTGCCCACTGTGGATTTTGTGAATGGCTTTGACCAGCTGTTCAGGTGCCGATTGTTTGGTGAGATAGCCCATTGCGCCAGCCTGTATCGCCCGAACTACATATTGTCCCTCTTCGTGCATTGTCAGAACCAGGATAGGCAATTTGGGATGCAGGGCTTGCAGCTGGCTAATAACCTCCAGTCCGTCTAATCCGGGCATGGATATATCGATGACGGCGATATCTGGCGCTGTCTTTTTAACCAGCCGAATGGCTTCCTGACCATCGGCGGCTTCAGCAACGACATTCATCTCACCGCTTTCTTCGACGATGCGCCGCAGGCCGGCGCGGACAATACTGTGGTCATCTGCCAGAAGGACTTTGATCAACTTAACACCTTTGAATTGTTTAAATAGTCAGCCGTCTACTATGTCATGGGAACCTTCAAATACACCCGGGTGCCTTTTTGAGGTCGAGATTTGACATCTAAAAAACCCCCGACCAGGTTGGCGCGTTCGCGCATGCCGGCAACCCCCAGACCTTCGGATTCAGACAGATGCAGCGCGTCAAAGCCTTGGCCATTGTCGACCACTGCCAACGACAGGTAACCGTTGCTGGATCTAAGACTGACTTTTACTCGGCCGGCTCCTGAATGCCGGGCGATGTTGGTCAGTGCCTCCTGGGCGATTCGATAAGCAGCGGTCGAAACGATGTCGTTTAAACGCGGGACATTTTCGTGTTCAAAAACGCAGGCAATCTCGGTGCGTCTTTCAAAATCGGCAGTGTACCATTCCAATGCATCGACAAGACCCAGATCATCCAAAACTCCCGGACGCAGGCGAAATGCCATGCCGCGCACATCTTCAATGTTCTTATCGATCAAGTGACACATGGTTAAGGCGCGCTTTGCGGCATTGGGATCCGAGGATTTAAAACGTTCATACATCCAGACTGAATCCATACGCAATGCGGTTAATACCTGCCCCAGTTCGTCGTGCAATTCCCGTGCGATCGCGGAGCGCTCCTTTTCCTGATTGGCCATGATGCTGCCGGAAAGCCGGCGCAACTGCGTTTGGGCTTTTTTGACTGCAGTGATATCGTTCAAAATCCCGCAGACGCCGCTGATCGCACCGGTTTCATCATAAATCGGAAATTTAACTGCCAGGTACGTATGAAACCCATCCGATTGCTGAATATATTCTTCGACTTGTAATGACCGCGATTCCTTTAAAACCTTTGCGTCACTCGCTCGAAACTGGTCGGCGACCTGTTTGGGCAAAACGTCATCATCGGTTTTGCTCCGGATATCCGTGTTGCGGACATTGAACAGCTCTTCGTAACGCGTATTGACTAGGGTATAACGCCCCGCTTTATCCTTGATATAAACGACGGCCGGTGTATAGGTCAATATATTGGTAATTTCCGCGGTCTGCTTGCGAACCAAGCGCTCAAGATCCTTGGAATAGAGACTGAGTTCTTCTTTAGCTTGCTTTAGCGCTTCTTCGGCCCGGTTTCGCTGCGTTATATCTATAGACACGGCCAAGGATCGCACGATGGTGCCATTGGCATCTCGATCTGCAATGGCCGAAAGCAGCACGTCAATTTTTTCACCGTTTTTTTTGACATATTGATAGGGAATGTCCTGTAAAAATCCGGTATCAAAAAAACGAGGGATAATCTTTGTCTCGGCAACTTGGCGAGATGACTCCGTGAAAAAATCAGTCAGCTTGCGACCAATGACCTCATCCCGGCCATAACCCATCAATTCTACCCAGTAGTCACTGACACTGACCAGGCGGCCTTCCGGATCGATGGAGTGCAACATGGCCGGAGTATTGTGGTAAAGCGACCGAAATCGGCTTTCGCTCTCACGCAAAGCGTCTTGGGCCAATCGTCGATGGTGAATTTCGTGACTGGCCTGACGGTACAAAAAGAAAACTGCTATACCGATTAACACGCACAGAGTCAGCACGATCGGACCGGTGGTTTTAATCAGGGGCTCGATCACGGTTTTGGTAATGGCATCCAACCTGCGCAAGTGCACCACATTCCAACCCGGATAGTTTGCTTCCAATTCCGTGATGTGGATCTGATATTCATTGCCGTCACGGTCGATTACATAATCACCTTTGACCATCAATCCGGTCCATTCCCAGGGGCCGGTACCAAATTGACGGGATTTTTCGATCAACGCGATATTATCCTCATTGTATTTCCATAATAGTTGGTAAAGCCATTTTTTGTGATTTGAAATAAAAATCACCCCGTGGGGGTCGTTGACCATCACAATTTCGTCCAATTCTGTCGCCAATTGGCTTTCGACCAACTCAATCGATGCTTTGATGACCACAATGCCGAGAGGGGAGGATCCATTATCCGCTAATACGGGATGGCCGTAATAGGCTCCCCGTTTGCCCGAAGTGGTGCCCAGGGCCAGATAGGTGCTGGGTTTTCCCGAAATGGCATCTTTAAAATACGGTCGGAATGCAAAATTTTGGCCCACAAAACTATCGGGATCATTGCGATTGGTTGAAGCAATTGTTTTGCCGCTGGGGACCATCAGATAGCATTCATCCGCAGCCAGGGTTTTCTTGAAATGGTCCAGAGTGGCATTGGCTGCAGTCAAGTTTGGCGCATCGGGCCGGATTAAGGCCTGGCGAAGCGTTTTCATACCGGCCAGAGTTTTTACGGGTTTAACGTTTTCAGCAAGGAAGTTGGTTAGATTTCTTTTTATGGTTCTCAGGCGCAGATCTGCCTGCCGTTCGGCTTCTTTGAGAGCGGATTCATTCAAAGAGGAATAGTACAAATATCCGCCAGTAGAGGCCGATAACAAAGCCAGCAGAGACAAGACGATTAAGATGATGCGAAGCTTCATCGTTCCTGGGTCCAGATATTGAGGTCTTTCTCACCATTTTCGGCAGCTATGAGGGTGTTTGCGGCAACATTTGTAGATTTCTTTTTACACCAACACCAGTCTGATAGCAAATGAATTCAAAAATCCATACATACTGAATTGATGACAATAAATTACCGAATCAACCAGTCAACCAATAATCTTTTCGTCAATCTTTATGTGTAAGAAATAATCTGACAAAAAAATCAGAAATCGTCTAATTGACTTTTTTTTCTCACATTTGTAGAAATATATGCTTTCCTACTGATCTATTACATGCCTTTTCGGGCCCGATGGGAGGTGGATCATGAAACCGACACATAAATTTTGGTTTTTTCTTGTCAGCCTTTCTGTTTTAGGCGTAATTTTAACCGCCCCAGTAACATATTCTGCGACTGAACCGCTTGTAATCGGTGTTCTGCATTCAGAGACATACCCCTATGCAACCATGATGAAGAATTCATTTGAAATGGCGCTGGAACTTATCAACAAAAAGGGCGGAATCAGAGGAAAGCATCTAAAATTAGTGTATGCCAACGACCAGGGCCAACCCAAATCCGGAGAAAAGGCCGTTATAGATTTGATTGAAAAAAACGGAGTCGCTATGCTGGTTGGTGCTTATCAAAGCAGCAATGCTATATACATGGCCAGCATAGCAGATAAGTTAGACAGGCCTCTGCTGGTGTGCACGGCTGCAGATGACCGGATCACCCAGCGGAAATGGAAAAACGTCTATCGGCTGAATCCACCTGCCAAAGGATATACAAATGGGCTGGAAGATTTTTTTCTGAATAAAATCAAACCCAAATCCATGGCCATTGTATACGAAAACAGTCCTTACGGAACCAGTGGTGCCATGAGGATGATGTGGTTTTGCCGGGGGAATAATATTGATCTACGCGCCATCGAGCCCTATCACAAGGAGAGACTCAGGGCGGATTATTTTAACCGGATTGTCTCTCGCTTGAAGGAAGATCCGCCCGATGTAATCTACATGGTTTCTTACCTTAACGATGCATCTTTGCTGGTAAAAAATATCCGGGATGCAAAGATCGAATCACTGCTGGCCGGGGGTGCCGGAGGTTTTACCAGCCAAAAATTCATCGATAAGGCCGGGGACAATGCAAATCATCTGCTGACGGCAACGCTATGGACCGCATATTTGAAATATCCGGGGACGAAAGAGTATTACGATCAATATACTAGAAAATATACCACACCGCCGGACTATCATGGTGCTGAGGCGTATTCGGCCTTGCTAGTGGTTGCGGATGCGATGAAGAGGGCCGATTCTTATAATCCCGCAAGTATCCGTGCAGCCCTTGACCAAACCGACCTTATGACGCCTTTCGGACCGGTGAAGTTTACATCATATGAGAACTTTGAGCGGCAGAATAGTCTACCCACCCAGGTTCTACAGATTATGAATGGCAAATTCGAGTGCGTCTGGCCCGAGGAGCATGCCTCCCAAAATTTCATCCCACCCATTTACCGGCAGGCTTCTGATTAGAAAACGGGGTCCGGAAAAAGACAATGTGTGTTGCTGAAAAGCAAGAGAATTGGAAGGAGGTGGTTCAACCACATAAAACGAACGCATTTGAAAAAATTCTCAATTAACCAAATGCGGCCAATGGTTTGATCTTAATTTTGTGATGAGACCGCAATTGACTTACACCTAAAATTATCTCTACCACAAGACAGAGATATCGATATTTTAGGACAAGCACTAACCATTAAACTCTTTAGGAGGAATGTAATGAGAAACAAAACTTTTATTCTAATGATTGTTATCTGTGCGATTTTAACGATAACCTTTGCTTTTTCTACAGAATCATTCGCTAAAAAAAGGGTGATCTTTGGCGGCGGGCCTGCCGGCGGAACGTTCCAGGTAGTTGCCAACGGGATTCAGGTGTACAAGCCGATCAAGGCCGAAGAAAGTTTTTCCGTCAAGGCCCAGACTTCTGCCGGGTCTGTTGAAAATTTACGGAAAACAAATGCCGGTAGACAACAAATGAGCGTGGTGTATTCCGGGCACGTCTGGCTGGGCCGCAATGGCCAAATGAAAAATGATCCCAAAAAATATGAAAATGTGTTAGCCGTGGCCTGGTTATACGGCGCTCCGGCCCAGATGGTGGTTCGGGCCGATTCCGGGATCAAGAGTGTAAAAGATCTGGCCGGCAAAAAGGTCGGTGTCGGCAACGCCGGTTCCGGCGCATTTGCCAACTGCGAACTGTTTTTCACCCACATGGGTATCTGGGACAAGATTGAGCGCAATGCCATGGGTTATAACGATGCCGCCGCTGCTTTCGGCAACAACCAGTTGGATGCCTTCTGGCTGTTTACCGCTTTTCCGAGTGGTGCGGTAATCATGGCCGCCCAGACCAACGATATTGCCCTGCTTGATCTGAACGCCGATGCCGAATCGTCCGGATTCTATGAAAAGTATCCTTATTTCGGCAAACTGGCGGTTCCAGCCGGCACCTACAAAGGTGTCGATTATGATGCTCCCTCCTTCCAGGACAGTGCTCTGTGGGTGGCCAATTCCAAGGTGCCTGCGGATGTGGTTTACAAAATACTGTCCATTATTTACACGGATGAAGGGCTCAAGCATATGTACGGCCAGAAAAAAACCTTTAAGAACATGAGCCTGGAAACCGGGGCCACCAACATCGTCACTCCGTTTCATCCGGGTGCCGAAAAGTTCTGGAAAGAAAAAGGGATGCTGAAATAAAAATCGTTACGCGCTTTTTATATGAAAAGCGGTATTACCGCTTGAAATTAAGATGCTTGATATGGGTGTTGGGTAAATACAAGTCGTTTGTAACCGCGCCCATTTCTTGCATTTTATGACGTCATCTTGATGGTCCAGCCATAGGGGGGCAAAAAGTGTACGACAAATTAAGCAAAGTGGAAAAAATTATATTTGACGTTTTATCCGTCATTCTGGTCCTTTTTTACTCCTATTCCGCTGTTTTGCAGCCCGCATCCACCCAGTATCATCGTGGAATTTATGTTATTATTACCTATGTTCTGGCCTTTCTGCTGTATAAATCAAAACATAAACTCATGCGGATCGTTGACTACTTGCTGATCCTGCTTTCCATTTTCACTATCGGGTACTGGATTCTTAATTTTGAAGCCATCAACTATCGAACCGGTGCGGAGACGCCATTTGATATGGCCGTTGCCGTTGTCGGGGTTTTGATCGGAATCGAGCTGGCCCGGCGGGTTGTCGGCACCGTTTTTGTTGTATTGGGGGTGCTGCTGTTACTCTACGGGGTCTTTGGCGATTACGTGCCCGATCTATTTGCCCATGCGGGCGACACATTTCCAGGTCTCTGTACCAGCATTTTCTATAAGAGTGACGGTGTATTCGGTATCATGGCCAACGTTTTAGCGACCTATGTCATTTTGTTTGTCCTCTTCGGGGCATTCTTGGAAAAATCCGGCGCCCAAAGATTTTTCATCGATTTTCCGCTGGCGGCTGTTGGCCACAGAGTCGGCGGGCCGGCCAAAGTCTCGGTTATTGCGAGCGGGCTGTTCGGATCCATTTCGGGCAGTGCCATCGCCAACACGGTTTCCACCGGTGCTTTCACCATCCCAATGATGAAAAAAGCGGGATTCAGGCCTCATATTGCCGGCGGTATCGAACCGGCAGCTTCGATTTCAGGGATGTTTATGCCCCCTATCATGGGTGCCGGGGGCTTTATTATGGCTGAGCTGACGGGCGTGGCCTATTCAAGAATCATGCTCGTCGCCATATTTCCGGCCATCATGTACGTCTTCAGTGTATTCATTATGGTGCACTATGAAGCTAAGAAGTATAATATCAAGGGCGAAAAAAGTGAACACAGTGCCATGGAAATACTGAGAACCCAATGGTACTATACCATGCCGCTGATTGTGATTACGATCCTCATGCTCTACGGCTTTTCCCCCGGCTATTCGGCCATCTTAGGAATTGTCACCTGCCTGGTCATCAGCTGGTTCAAAACAGATACCCGGATTACTCCTAAAAGATTCATCGAAGCTTCCCGGGCTGGCACTGAAAACAGTCTCAAAATAGGTGCCACTGTCGGGGTTATCGGCATCATCATCGGCGTGCTGACCTACAGCGGCCTGGTGCTGACCTTTGCCGATATCGTGATCGAGCTTGCCAGCGGTGCTGTGTTCGGCGGAATCGATTTCAGACTGGTGGCGACCATCTTCCTGATTGCCCTGGCTTCATTGGTTTTGGGGATGGGGGTACCGGTGACCGCTGCCTATCTGATTACAGCGGTCGTAGCCGTACCGGCCCTAATCCATTTGGGAGTCAATGAAATCGCTGCCCACATGATTGTTTACTGGTTGTCCCAGGATTCCAACATCACACCGCCGGTGTGCATCGCAGCATTCGCAGGTGCGACCATTGCCAAGGCCAACATGTGGCGAACCGCCTTTGCATCCTTCAAATTTGCCAAATTCCTGTATTTGGGTCCCTTTTTGTTTGGCTACGTTCCCGGTTTCTCATTGAATGGCAGTGGCTGGGACATCATAAAAGCATTTGTCCTGATTCTTTTCGGCACTTATGCCTACTCCTGGATTCTAAGCGGAATTTGGATGAAATATTTTAAAAAGGGCTCTGAAAAATCGACGGCAAGCTGATTGGGAGTTACTGCCTAATCCAGCACTTTTTTCAATTCGTAACTGTCTGTAAACATCGCTTCATAACTGCGAAAGTATTTCCAATAAACTGTTATTGTTTGTGTCTTGGTTCCTTTGTGACACTTCTTTCCGGTATATCCAGTCTAAATTATCGTGCAAGAGGCTAAATAATGAAACTACCGAAAATTGAAGTAAAAAAAATACTTTATGCGACTGATCTTTCTGAAAATGCCCGCTATGCGTTCGCATACGCGGTGAGTCTGGCCGATCTCTATCACGCCGGCATTACCATGATCCATGTTCTGCCGGATGTCCCCGGCATTATAGATAAGAATGTTATCGGCTACATCAGTGCTGATCAATGGGAAAAAATTAAATCACAGAATGTTGATGAAGCCAGGGAAGCGCTCATTGGAAAAAGGCGGGACCACTTGGCCATCAGAGATGCACTGCATCAATTCAGTGAAGATGTGAAAGACGGCCATGAAACCAAAGGCTTCGTCACCGATGATATCGTTGTCGTCAGGGGCAATCCGGTTGAGCAGATTTTAGCGCAGGCCGAAGAAGCAAGCTGTGATCTTATCGTCATGGGAACCCACGGCCAGGGAACCCTGACGGATTCAATGATGGGAAGCACCGCGCGGCAGGTGATACGGCGATCTACCAAGCCCGTTCTGGTGGTCCGCTTGCCGAAAGAAGATGCATGATACTTTTTTGACAGATGGGTATCAACCGGCCATATGTGAACCCTGAACTTCTGAACCTATGAACGTTTACGTCTATCCAACCTTCAATTCATCTTCTAAAAGCGCAGAATTCGGTACAACCGAAATTGATTTATACTGATGCCGCTTTTTAAGTATTTCAACATTCGAGTTGTTCAAGCCCCTCATCTTGGAGATGCTGCGTGGATGGACAGAAATGGTCAGGTTTTGATTAATTGAGTCGGCTCTCTTGATGGCCGCCACTGCCATGTCCAAAAAAATTTCAGAGTGCACCAGATGCCCGAAAGCCGGATGATGGGGTCCCCCCAAAACCGTCGTGCCTTCTTCAAGATCCCCTGATGCCTGCAGCCCCATGCGAATGACCTTGATGCCTGCCCGGTTGAATTTCAGATAGACTTTTTTTACTAAGGTAACACCTTCCTCCAGCGAAAGCGGCGTATAGTCGCCTCTTCTGTGCCAACGCGCGAGGCGACTGTTTTCGACCACCAAAGTTGGATAGATTCTGACAAAATCCGGCTGCAGCCCGATGATTTTTTGGGCGGTCGCCAGGGCAACATTTTCATCGTCACCCGGCAGTCCCACCATCATTTGCAGACCAATACTTAAATGTCTCTTCTTGAGCTGCCCGACCGCTCGAATCGTATCCAAAGCGTTGTGGCCTCGGCCCGCCAGGGCCAGTACCCGATTATCCATGGACTGCACGCCGAGCTCGACCGTTGAGACCGGGTAATCGTCTACAATTTCAAGAGTCCGGGCATGAATAGTATCGGGACGGGTGGAAAACCGAATGCCGTCCACCCGGCCATCGGCGATAAATCCAGCAGCCGACTCTAGAAAAGATCTAATTTTAACTTCTTCCAATCCCAGAAAATTGCCCCCGAAAAAGGCGATCTCCACCGGCTTTCTGTTTTTACTTTTATAAGACAAATGATTGCCAATATGGCTGTGTAGTTCAGTCGCATCAAGCGACCGTTGATTTGCGCCGGTGATTGATACCTGATTACAAAAAACGCATTGATACGGGCAGCCGGCGTGAGGAATGAAGATTGGGATGATAAAGGGGCGGATTTTCGATGCGGGATGTTGGTTGTCGGCCATTGGTCATTGTTTGCAGAGATTGTAAATTTTGAGTTTGATTTGTTATTATATTGTTTAACGTTATAGTCTTTTTTTGATTTTCTCAATGGATTTCAATTATTTTTTCTTAGCCGATACGCAAAGGGCGCTGGGAAAATTTTTAATGTTGAGCCATTTTTCTCAATACCACCTGGATTGCAGTGGATATCGAGCAAAAATTCTCACATATTGGATGAAAATGTGCAGGGTTATATATATTTTCTCTTGCAATACACATAAATGTTGTTATTATGTGTATAAAAATAGGAAAAGGAGAATTCATATGAAAAGGACAAACATCGTTCTCGATGACAAATTAGTTGATGAATGCATGAAAACGACAGGCATAAAAACTCAAAGAGCTCTAATTGATCATGCTTTGCGAGAATTGTTGAGGCATGAGTCACAGGCAAAGATACTTGAACTAAAAGGCAAGGTTAAATGGGAAGGTGATCTTAGCCAATGGCGAAAAGGCCGCAACTAATGATGGTATTGATTGATACGACTGTATGGATTGATTTTTTTGCTGGAAGACAGCTACCTCATGCAACAACCCTCGAGCGCTTAATAAAGCACAGGGAGGATATTTGTATCTGCGGCATTATCTTAACGGAGGTACTTCAAGGCATTCGGCAAAAAAGTGAATTTCGAAAAACAAAGCAACTTTTCACTGCCATGATTTTCTTGCCGATGCCGTACTCGGTTTTTTTGGGTGCTGCGGAAATTTATCGGGAACTTCGCCGAAGAGGAATTACGATAAGAAATTCAGTCGATTGCATGATCGCATCAGTTGCAATCGAAAACGATATCAAGCTTTTACATAACGACAGAGATTTTACACCTATTGAGAAACATCTTGGTTTGAATGTGCTAACCCCTATCCAATAATTTGGTGATACTGGAAACTGGGCCTTTGAACAATATTCTCAAAAGACCATAGGTTCTGGGAAGCGCTCAGAAAAAGACTTTAGATGCTAAAATAGAGCAGCTATTGAATTTGAATACTCATTTATAGCGTTCTTTCATTCAGAAAAATGAGAAAATGCCTACTAAGGCTGACGGGAAAGAATTTTAATTTTGGAATGTACCTAAAATGTCAACGAATAAAGTAAAAAATTTGACAAAACAGCTGCGAAACGTTGGTCCAAAACTTGCGGAAAAATTAGTCGCAGCCCGGATTGATACGCCTGAGAAACTGAGGCGGTTGGGCGCAAAAAAAGCCTTTGAAAAAATGTATGCCTCCGGTGATTCCTATGGTGATTTCAATGCTGCTTATTTATACGCCCTGGAGGGGGCTATTCGTGATTGTGATTGGCTGGATATTCCCGAGAAAATCAAGCAAGACTATAAGGAATATGCTCAGGCACTTCAATCAAACAAGCAAGTCAGGAGCCGCAGCTAAGAAGATTACTACCATGATCGTCTAGCAACATTTCTTCCTAAACACAGGAGGTTGTCGTGTCTGAATATGAGATTTATGCTTTGAAATATGCCGGCCCGTTTACCAGGACTGGCGCCCACCTGATGTGGTATCGAGATTGGGATAAAATAGAAAAAATCAATTATTATATTTGGTGTATAAAAGGGGCGAGCGAAACCGTGATCGTCGATACCGGTGTCACACCGGAAATGGCCAGAGACAGAGAGCTTACTGGTTATGTAAATCCGGTTGAAGTCCTCGCCCGGATGAATGTCAATGCCAAAGACATTTGCCATGTAATCGTAACCCATATGCATTGGGACCATGCCGGTGGAGTGAGTCTTTTTCCCCGGGCAACCTTCTATATTCAGGAAAATGAGTATCGTTTTTGGCAGGATAACCCGGTTGCCGGAAGAC
The DNA here is from genome assembly GCA_050114455.1 of Desulfobacterales bacterium. GTDB lineage: Bacteria > Desulfobacterota > Desulfobacteria > Desulfobacterales > JAFDCJ01 > JAFDCJ01. Next base: position 25,984 of record JASFSK010000002.1, read on the forward strand.
CGCCATTCAAACAGGTTTCCGATTCAGCCTCAAATACCTATCTCGCTGCAATCGAAAACACCGATCGATTGATTCTTCTCAACAACGATCAACCGATTCTGCCGGGCATCGAATGTCTCCTGTCTCCGGGACACACGGTCGCTCTGCAAAGCGTTGCCGTTAATACAGACCGAGGTACGGCCATCATTGGCTCCGACTGTGCGCATGTCTTTCGCAATTACACTGAAGATTGGCCCAGCAGCCTGATTGTCGATCTGGTTGAATGGATGAAAACGTATGACAAGCTGGGTGCAAGGGTATCTTCCCCCGATCTTCTATTCCCGGGGCATGACCGACTTCTACTAGAAAATTTTCCGGAAATCGCCGAAGATATTACCCGACTTGTGTGAAACTTGGCCCTCTTATGAAACTACTTGGTATTTCGCGCACATTGAGCAGTCATGATTGATTGGTGCGAGCGGCTTTTGCGTACATCCCGCTGCATTCTAGCAGGGCCGCCAAGATGATCCGATCAATCGCGGCAGCAAAGCCGTTTCCCACAGGCCAAAGACGAAACCGACTCAAGTCTACGAAATTCCTAACCTGATCAAGCCGGGCCCACCGGTGTCAAGCATCTGCCGCCATTGTTTGCATGATTTTCTGCTCTGAATAATGATAGCAGGGACAAGTCGGTCACACCAACATCCTCCATGAATTTGAAAAGATATATATATCGTCTTTTCATGTAGATAGCCCTTTGTATCTTTAAGAAGCAATACCTTGCAATTTTCCTTGATATCCAAGTTCTTCATCTCTGCCAAATTGGCTCTATTCTTGCATATCTATTTGTTTCCTATACTGAAATGCAATTGAAGAGAAATGGTTGGGATGACCTGGCGATCTGAGAGAAACTTTTTTATGTGTAGCGATTAATTTTTCAATTCCAAAAGGACAAATCATGGCGGCTAGAAGCATTGAACTTATCGACAAGAGAAATAACATATTTGTTGAAACTGGCGTTGAAATGAGCCTTACTACTGGAGATCTCGGCTATTGCGGGAAATGCATTTTTGTCGGTCAAAAGGAAGATCGATTTGTAGTCGTTACACCGCCGTCAAATTTTTCCTCGCATGAAAAAAAATTATTACATGCCAAGACCATTATGGTCAGATATTTATACAAGGGGGATATTTATGAATTCAAATCCAAAGTTTTGGAAATCAAACACGATCCCTTGAGATTAATCCTATTGCAGTACCCTGTTGCCGTTGAAAAAAAAGAGTTTCGTGCTCAAAAAAGAATTAGCTGTTTTATCTCCGCAAAAATGGAAACCAAGAATGAAACACAAGATGGGATCATAAAAGATATCAGCAAATCTGGTTGCAGGTGCTTTGTTGAAACTTCAAAGAAATTGGAAAAAGAACTGAAAATCGATGACCACATCGCTTTAAGTTTTGGTTTTCCGGGGATATCTGATGAACAGGAAATTTTAGGAAAAGTTAAGGATATCCGCAAGAAGGAGACCCAATTGGATGTCGGCATCGAATTTGAAAAAGCCGCGTGGTGGGTTCCGCCGTATGACTGAGTATTGTCCTTACATATTCCGAGGCACCATTTGACCCTTCCAAACTATACTCGAACAGAAGTAGAAAACGCTATGGAAAATTTCGATAATCGTCCTGATAAAGCCAATAAGAGCAGAGTTTATCTTGATTTCTACAAATTAAAGGAGCCTCCTTTTTCAATTACACCCGATCCCGAGTTTCTTTTTCTTTCCCAAACCCACCAGAGCGTTCTGGAAAGGGTGTTGTACAGCATTGACATTAAAATGGGGTTTATCCTTTTATCGGGAGAGGTTGGAACCGGCAAGACAACGATCTGCCGGTCTATCATTGACACGATCGAAGATACGTCTGAAATCGTATACATCATAAATCCGTCTCTTTCCGGTAGAGCCCTTATTGCAAGCATATTGGACGATTTAAATATACAGTACACTGCGGATGCATCCAAAAAGGACTTAATCGGGCAGCTAAATCATTTTCTTTTGCATCGCGATTGTTCCAAGCCGGTCGTTATCATCATTGATGATGCCCAAACCATGTCAGTAGAAGTGTTGGAAGATTTACGCCTTCTTTCAAATCTGGAAACCGATAAGGAAAAAATGCTTCAAATGGTTATCGTCGGGCAGCCGGAGTTGGAAGATAATTTGTCACGACCTGAAATGAGGCAGCTCAGGCAAAGAATATTCGTCAATTGCCGACTGAAACATTTGAAGCCCAGTGAAGTTGAAAGTTACATTGACAGGCGCCTATTTATCGCCGGCAGCTCCGGTCAGGTTCAATTCAGTGCCGGGGCGAAACGAACGATTGCCAAACGTTCACAAGGCGTTCCGAGGGTAATCAATAAAATTTGTGATTATGCTTTGACAGCCGGCTATGTTGAAGATGAATTCGTTATTCGGAAGATACATGTCAAAAAAGCATTGGTGGAGCTGGGAGATTGGGAATTAAGCAAAGCAATTTTCTCCAAAGGCTATTATCAACTCCATCAGTGGATGCGAAAACCTTTAGCGGCAACTGCGTTGAGCCTCGTTGCTATCCTATTCATTTTCCTGTTTTCACAATCAAATCCCATTAAATTGGTAAAAAGCGGTCGATTCTCGCAATTTTTTGTTGGCCAGAATTTTTCATTGGACGCCCCCAGAGATTCCAAGAAAATGTTTTTAAATTCTCCAGGCAACGCTACCGAACAAGTCCCCCCACCCGGAAAGGAAGTCGCCCAATTCATTCCCCAGAAAAAAACGGGAGATAAAAAATCGCCCATGAGCTTCGACCCGGAAAGTAGAATCGTCAACGGCGCGAGCTGGATACCGGCTTACCATCCGTTTGTGATCCAACTCGGATCGGTAAAAACGTTTAAGCAAGTCACCAGAGCGGTTTCGAATTATGCTAGGACGGGATTAAATATTCACTGGGATTGGACTGATTTGGGGCAAAAAGGAAAATGGTATCGAATTTTTACAGGACATTTTGAATCAAAAGCGGCTGCCCAAAAAGCCAAAAGAGATCATCAACTAACAAATTCTTCAATTCGATTCAACCCTTGGACCATATTGATCGGGCAGTACTCCGACAACAATATCTTGACTTCAATACGCTCCTTGTTGCGCGAAAATCATTTTGACAGTCTTGTTGTGCAAACTGCCGAGGAAATAAACTGGCTTTTGACGGGTGCTTTCGCCACCCGAAAAGGGGCTGAAAAAATGGCAGAAAAACTGCAACAGTTAAACATTTCGGCTCAAGTAGTGCCACGATGAGTTAACCCCCTGGCGGCATAAACAACATGGAAAATCTTTATGAGCTTGCTGAACGATGCGCTTAGAAAAAAAACCGGCGAAGATAAAATAAAAGTAACCGGATACACAGAATCCATAACCTTTGCAAAACCTAAAGATAGTAAGGCAAAGCTCTTCCGCATCTTGGGATTGCCTTTCCTTTTGGGCGTTTTGGCTATTGGTGGCTGGTATTTCTGGGGCTCTTTATCTGCTCAGGTAGATTCTCCCATTGCCGCCGAGGTCGTTTCAAAACATATCGAGGAAAATGACCCTGATCATTTACCGGTGCTCCCGAAAGAGAAAATGGCCGACTTGACGCCGGTGCTCGAAACGCCTGAACTCATCGGAGAAATATCTCCATTAGAGACGCCGGTTGAGAAAGAACCGAAGGTAAGAGTCGACACTCCGACAAAGCCTGAACTTCCTCGTGAAGCTGAAAAAAAACCGCCACCGAGGAAAATAGCAAAAATTTCTTCCAGCGTGAAGAAAAATTCACTCCCCAAAAGGTCCAAAGTGAAAGCCAAGGTCGCCAAAAAAAATGCGGCCCATCAGGCACCAAAAGCCAAAGAAAGGGTCGTCTCCACCCAACAGGAATCCCTTTTTCTTCAAAAGGCGCTTCACTATCACCGCCAAGGAAAATTTAATCAAGCTATCCGGATGTATCAGCAGGTTCTGAAGGTAAATGCCACCCATCGAGATGCGCTCTTCAATTTAGCCTCAGCTTACATTCATCTCAAGGTATATTCGGAGGCCCTACCCCTGTTGAAAAAATTGAGAAACTATGACTATGGAAATCCGGACGTGTTGGTAAACCTGGCAATTGTTGAAATCGGTTTGGGAAAGCCGGCAGAGGCGATCCAACTGCTAAATTTGGCAACTCAATATTACAAAGAGCCGAAATTTGAAATTTTTTTTCACAAGGCAGCCGCTTTGAGCCGGCTCGGCCGCCTTGAAGAAGCGTTGCGAAACTATAGGACAGCCGAAACGCTCAACGCCCAACACCCTATCCTGAATTTTAATATGGCGGTGTTATGCGATAAACTTCATCAGTATAAAGATGCCGTATATTACTATCGAGCATATATCCGGAACAGTAATAGCTTGCAACAATTTGAAGAAAAGAAAATTGAAACTCGAATCCGTTCATTGCGGGCATATCTTGCCGAAAACCGCAATTCATAGAATTGGAAAGTAAAATAGGGTTTTGAAATGAAAAAGAGAATTGGTGATATATTGATTCAGATGGGGTTTATAGACCAGGGCCAATTGGAAATGGCTCTGATAGAGTCAAAGAAAACGGACTCAATGTTGGGGGACGTGCTACTTCGACTTGACTGGATCAACAATGAGCAGCTTCAAACTGCGATAGCGGTTCAAAGCGGCGCTGAAATTCTGGATACCTCAGCGGTGACCATCGATCACGCCTTGATCGCTAAAATTCCGGTGGAGTTTGTCAGTGATAACAACGTATTCCCTTTTGCCCAGGAAGATCAAACCATAAAAGTCGCGACCGCTAATCCCTTTGATGTCCTAA
>JASFSK010000003.1:0-29542 GCA_050114455.1 Desulfobacterales bacterium
CGGGAAAAGTGTCACGTCTTTGAGTATTCTGGGACTGGTTCCCTCACCACCCGGACGTATTGAATCGGGAAAAATACTATTTGAACACCAGAACCTGCTGGATCTTGATTTTGAAAGCTTGCGCAACATTCGGGGTCGTGAAATTTCGATGATATTCCAGGAGCCCATGACGTCACTCAACCCGGTGCTGCCGATTGGCCGCCAGGTTGCCGAACCTCTGATGATTCACCAGGGCCTGAGCAAAAACATGGCCTTTGAAAAGGCTGCCGACTGGATGGATTATGTCAAAATACCGGCAGCTTCCAAACGACTGAATGATTATCCGCACCAGCTCTCCGGGGGTATGCGCCAGCGAATTATGATCGCCATGGCCCTGGTATGCGGTCCAAAATTGTTGATTGCCGACGAGCCCACCACCGCTCTGGATGTCACCATTCAAGCCCAGATCCTGTCTCTGATGAACCAACTTAAAGATGAATTGACGATGTCGCTGCTGCTGATTACCCACGATTTGGGGGTCGTTGCCCAGATGGCTGCGCGGGTGGTGGTCATGTACGCCGGACAGGTTGTTGAAGCGGCCGGCGTTATCGATATATTCGATCGGCCTTTTCATCCCTACACCCAGGGGCTTCTGAAATCGATCCCCCAGGCTGGTGGGCGTGGCAAAACCCGTATCAAACGATTGCGTGAAATACCGGGTACCGTGCCGCGACTGACGGATACTGTTTTTGGCTGTAAATTTGTCGATCGTTGCCGATATGCCTTCGATCTTTGCAGGGAACGGCAGCCGGATCTATGGCGGATTGGCCCAGGCCACCGGGCCCGGTGTTGGTTGAAGGAACACCCGGAACGCAGGAGGGTCAATGTCTGAGGTACCCTTGCTGAGCATTGTGGATCTGGTAAAACATTTTCCCCTGGGTGGCGGTATCCTGTCAAAGCCCCGCGGCTGGGTCAAAGCGGTTGACGGTGTTTCATTTGCCGTATCACGCGGCGAAAGTTTTGGGCTGGTAGGAGAATCCGGCTGCGGGAAAACGACTGTCGGGCGACTGATTCTGCGTTTGATTGAACCCACAGACGGTATGATCGCTTTTGACGGGCAAGATATTAGCTCTCTAACCGGCGCAGAACTGATGCCGCTGCGGCGGCGGATGCAGATTATCTTTCAAGACCCTTATTCCAGTCTCGATCCTCGCATGAAAATCGATGCCATCGTGACCGAGCCACTGCGGGCAATCCAGCCACTGACCACCAACGATCGACGCGCTGCGGCGGCAGCGCTTCTGGAAAAAGTGGGGCTTAGAAAAGAAGACCTTCATAAATATCCCCACGAATTTTCCGGCGGGCAGCGGCAGCGAATCGGTATCGCCCGATCCCTTTGCGTGCGACCCGAGCTGATCGTTGCGGATGAACCGGTCAGTGCGCTTGACGTATCCATTCAGGCCCAGGTGATTAATTTGCTGGATGACCTGAAAGAAGAGTTTAACCTGTCTTATGTGTTTATTTCCCATGATTTGAGTGTCGTCGAGCATATCTGTGACCGCATTGCAGTCATGTATTTGGGCACAATTGTCGAACTGGCGAATACCGAGGATTTTAGTAAATATTCGCGTCATCCCTATACCCGGGCCTTGTTGATGGCTGTGCCGCTGCCGGACCCCCATCGCAAGATAAAACCGTTTAGCTTAGAAGGCGATGTGCCAAGCCCCATCGATCCGCCGGCGGGCTGCGCTTTCCACCCACGGTGTCCGCACAGATTTGAACAATGTACCCAACAAAAACCACCTCTGATGGAAGTTTCCGACGGTCATGCTGTTGCATGCCTGCTGAATCAGGGCCGGGGAATGGTGAATGACAATTGACGAGGGACGAATGACGAAGGACGATGGTTGAATTCGGAATGCGCAATGGGGAAACAGGAAGGATGAGGGGAATGTGGAAGCGCAATGGACGAACGGAAAATTAAGGAATGATCGAAGCCTCCGGCTCGCAGGGGTTGCAGCGCCTACGCCTCGGAGAGCGAATGCCACAGTTCGTTCTTCGTCCATCGTACTTCGTCATTCCAAAAGGGAGGACAATAAATGAAAGTAGCTGTTGTGGGTGCCGGCGCCATGGGAAGCCTTTTTGGCGCCTTGCTGGCAGAAGCTGGAAATGACGTCTGGCTCTACGATATTTGGCAGGAGCATGTCCAAACCATCAATCAAGCGGGGTTGCAAATTGAGCGCGATGGAAACACCCGGACGGTTGAAGTCAAAGCCACCAGCGATCCGGGTCAAATCGGGCTGACAGATTTGGTCATTATCTTCGTAAAGTCAACGCGAACGAAGTCAGCAGCCAAAACTGCACGGTCTATTGCCGGTTCTGACGGGTCGGTGATGACCCTTCAGAACGGGATGGGCAACGCCGATGAGATCGCTGAATTCATTGCGCCGGAACGTATCCTGGCCGGGACGACTTCTCATGGTGCCACCCTGCTTGGACCTGGAAATATCCGGCATGCCGGTTCTGGAGCGACAACCATCGGTCCCTGGGCAGCCACGAAAGATGGATTGGATCGCGCCGAGCAATTCGCCGATTTTTTCAGCCGGGCGGGCATTCGGACTGAAGCCGTGGCAGACGTCCGCAGTGTGGTCTGGAACAAGCTTTTGATCAACATCGGTATTAACGCCATTACTGCTTTGACGAACATCAAAAACGGTCAAATTCTCGACCTGGAGATTACCCAAGAACTCAGCCGGGCCGCTGTCAAAGAGGCAGTCGGAGTTGCTCGGAAGCTGAATGTCAAGGTTTACGATGACGCGATGGATATCGTGTTCAAGGTGGCTGAGGCCACCGCCCTCAATCGGTCATCCATGGGACAGGATGTGGACAACCTGCGGCCGACAGAGATTGCCGCCATCAATGGCTTTATTGTCCGTGAGGCCGAGCGACTCGGGTTGGCCGCACCGGTCAATTTTACCTTGACGGCTTTGATTGAGACGTTGCAAAGTCATTATCAATAAGGTTTCCGAATTCAGGTGCCGGGTGTCAGTTAAGCTGAATCCAAGACCTGGCTTAAGCAGCGAATCATAGAGTTGACACACTGAATACCATCCTGGCGAATTTCTAAAAGTTCTTTTGCCTTGCTGACACCAGACACCCGAAACCTGAAACCGAAGCACGATATAGAACTTAAAACAACTAAATCCACATAAATATGGAAAGGAGCAAGGACTATGAGCAATAACAAAGTATCAGTCCTCGATGTACAGCAGGCAAAGGAAGAAGGCCGTAAACTGGTCATGATGACCGCCTATGATTATCCCTTCGGTTTGATGGCCGATGAGGCGGGTGTCGACCTCGTCCTGGTAGGAGATTCACTCGGAATGGTGGTGATGGGTCTGGAGGGGACCGTCGAGGTCGGGATGGAACATATGATTCATCATATCAAGGCAGTGACCCGGGGTTGTAAAGGTCCTTTAATTGTGGGTGACATGCCATTCATGAGCTACAATACTTCTATCAGAGAAGCCATTCACAACGCCGGCCGCTTGATGAAAGAAGGGGGCTGCGAAGTCGTCAAACTGGAAGGTGGTGTGGATTTTGCACCCACGGTTGAGGCCATCGTCAAGGCCGGTATTCCGGTTCAGGGTCATATCGGCCTGACACCCCAGACGGCCAGTGCGCTGGGCGGCTTCAAGATGCAGGGACGCGATGCCTCGGCTGCCAAACAAATTATCGATGATGCCAGAGCCCTGGAGGATGCCGGTGTGTTCTCGATGATTCTGGAGGCCGTGCCGGCACCCCTCGGCAAGCTGGTGGCCGAGGCGGTCAAAGTACCGGTTATCGGTATCGGTGCCGGTGCTGATGTGGACGGCCAGGTTCTGGTTACCCACGACATGGTTGGATTGTTTGACAAGTTTGTACCCAAGTTCGTCAAACAATACACCAAGATCAGACCGATCATATTGGAAGCACTTGGCTCCTATAAAAAAGAAGTCCAAAACGGTGAATTTCCGGGTCCGGAACATTCTTTTAAAATGCCCGATGAAGCATTGGAGCAGCTGAAGAAAATGATTGGGAAGTGAGCCTATCCAAAGATCTCCGCGGCCCGATCGACAATATACTCCCCGATGGGGATTGCCGAGGTGGCCGCCGGAGAGGGTGCATTGCACACGTGGAAGGTTCGAGCGGTATTTACAAATAAAAAATCGTGAATCAGGGTGCCGTCTTCAGCAACCGCCTGGGCCCGAACCCCTGCCGGGTAGGGTGTCAAGTCATTCAAGTTGACCTGGGGACAGTATTTTTGGACAAGTTTGAGATATCCGCCCCTAAATATTGAGTTTTTGAACTCGAATACACCCGCTTTCAGATTCTGCCGTATCACTTTCCAAAATCCGCTAAATGAGGCCATTTCCTTGAGATCCTGAAAACTGAAATCTGTTTTTTTGTACCCTTCTCGTTTGAATCCCAGAACGGCATTGGGTCCAACGGTGACGATGCCATCGATCATGCGGGTGAGGTGAACGCCCAAAAAAGGCATGTCCGGATCAGGTATCGGGTAAATCAGGTGGTTGATGATATTGTTTTTTTCCGCCGGCAGCTGAAAATATTCTCCGCGGAAGGGGATGATCTGAAAATCCGGCTGGATGCCCAGCATTTTCACCAGGCGATCCGCCATTAATCCTGAGCAGGAAATCAGATATTGCGTGTCGATATCTTCCAAAGATGTATGAACCCGTATGCCGTTGTCGTTTTCTTCAAGATCCTGGACCTCACAGTCGAGCCTCACCCGGCCGCCTTGTTCCTTAAACAATTGTGCCATTTTTTCCGTGACTTTGCGATAATCCACAATACCGGTTCGGCTGACGAAAAAAGCTCCCAGACCGGAGATATTCGGTTCACGCTCTGTTAATTGCTTCCGGCTGAGCCATTCCACTTCAATTCGGTTTTCCCCGGCACGCTCAAACAGCTTCTCCATCAAATCGTATTCGATTTGATTGGTGGCCACCAGCAGCTTGCCGCACTGTTCATAAGGAATGTCGTGTTTCTGGCAAAACTTGATGGTGGCTTGATTGCCCCGGCGGCAGAATTCAGCTTTTAAACTACCCGGCTGGTAGTAGACACCGGCGTGAATCACCCCACTGTTGTGCCCTGTCTGGTGTTCGGCATAATGAGACTCTTTTTCGACCACCATGATCTGTTTGTCGGGATATCGCTGGATCAGCTGCCAGGCCGTGGAGATACCGACAATGCCACCACCAACGATGAGATAGTCATAGGTCATTGTTTTTCGATCCATCGTTTTGCCAAGTCAAAGTATGTATATATGCCTTATTTGTGTATTTGCAGCCGTATAAGCCTTCACAGGTTCAAAGTTCAGCGTTCAAGGTTGCCAAACCATAAGGCCTCAATTCGTTCTGTTCTGATGGGATTCCATTCAGAAAAGTCGAATCAACTGATTAGAATCTGATACCTCCAAAACTTTTTCGATGAAATCGGCTGTTATCATGCGGCCGATAAATTTTGGCGATCTGTGGCGTTAAGGAACGCTGAACCTTGAACCTTAGAACCCGTGAATACCTACGAGATTTGCTTCAGGGCATCTTCCATAATGGACAACCCTTTTTCAAGTTGCTCATCCGTAATCACAAAGGGAGCCAGGATTCGAACAACATTGCCGTAGCTGCCGCAAACCAGAATTAGCAGTCCCTTCTCAAGACAGTAAGCGGCCACCTGTTTGGCCTCTTCTGCCGCCGGTGCCCCATGTTCACCCTTGATGAATTCGAGGCCGAGCATAGCACCCAATCCTCTGATCTCTCCAATAATATCAAATTCTTTTTGCCAAATTTCAAATCGGGTCTGCAACTTTTGGCCAAGGGCCACCGATTTTTCGAGCATACGCTCTTCTTCAAAAGCTTCAAGTACAGCCAAACCAGCGGCGCAAGCCACAGGGTTGCCGCCGTATGTGCCGCCCAGGCCCCAAGAATGCACCGCATCCATTATCTCCTGTTTGCCGACAACTGCCGCCAGCGGCATTCCGGCAGCCAGGCTTTTGGCCACTGTGACCAGATCAGGCTCGACCCCCCAATGTTCAATGGCAAACATTTTTCCAGTACGCCCCATTCCGCTTTGAATTTCATCCGACACGAACAGGATACCATTGTCCTGGCAGATTTTTGCAATTTCCTGAAAATATCCCGGTTTTGGTACGATGAAGCCGCCTTCGCCCTGAACCGGTTCGGCCACCACTGCCGCCACAGCTTCCGGATTGACATGCTTAATGAAAACATCATGAAGCGTGTCGGCACCGGCGACATCACCAAATGGGATTCGGTAGACTTCGGGGGCAAACGGCCCAAATCCAAATTTATATGGTTTGACCTTACTGGTCATGGTCATGGTGAGTAGTGTACGTCCGTGATAGGCATTTTCAAAGACGATAATCGCCGGCCGCTTGGTGTAATATCGGGCAATCTTAACCGCATTTTCCACCGCCTCAGCACCGCAGTTCAGAAAAACCGCCCGCTTGGGAAAATTTCCCGGGGTTATCTGGCAGAGTTTTTGCGCCAATTTCACCGCAGGCTCATAGGGATTTACCATAAAGCAGGTGTGGGTGAATTTTTCGGCCTGGTCTTTTATGGCTGCGACCACCTTAGGGTGGCTGTGGCCAACGTTCATGACAGCAATACCACCTGCAAAATCGATATATTCCCGTCCATCAACATCCCGTAAAATCGCTCCTTGAGCCGACTCGATAAAGTTGGTTGTGACGCTGGCCACGCCCTCGGAAATGACCGTTGACCTGAGTTGGTTGAGCTGCGCGTTCGTCATCTGGCTCATCTTTTCTTCCTTTCCTGTTTATCTTATTTTTACAAATTTGTTTGGGGCGACCCCAAAAAAACAGGAGCACCCGATTTTCTTCAGGTTTTAGTACACCTGCACTTCAGGTTTGTCAATTTGGAAATCAAGCTCCGAGAGTGGCCACCATGACGGCTTTAATCGTATGGATACGATTTTCCGCCTCATCGAAAACCACCGATGACGGCGACTCGAACACCTCTTCGGTCACCTCCATGGCGTCCAGCCCAAATTTCTGATAGATTTCTTCACCGATAGACGTATCCCGGTTGTGAAAAGCGGGCAAACAGTGTAGAAATTTGACATTGGGGTTGCCGGTTTTATCCATTGCTGCGGCATTGATCTGATATGGTTGCAGCAGGTTGATACGTTCCTGCCAGACCTCTTCCGGTTCCCCCATGGATACCCACACATCCGTGCACAGAAAATCGCAGTCCTTGACACCCTCGGTGGGATTATCACTGACAGAGATTCGGGCACCGGTTTGTTTGGCTATTTCCTTGGCTTTGGCAACCAATTTTGGGTCGGGTTGGACGCTTTTGGGGGCGATAGAACGAAAGTCCATCCCCATTTTAGCAGCACCCACCAGAAGCGAATTGCCCATGTTGTTTCTGGCATCTCCCAGATAAGCGAACTTCACCCGGCTTAAGGGCTTGTCGCTATGTTCCATCATCGTGAGCAGATCCGCCAAAACCTGGGTGGGATGATACTCATTGGTCAGCCCGTTCCAGACCGGAACGCCGGCGAAATGTGCCAATGTTTCCACGATATCCTGGCCGAACCCACGGTATTCAATGCCATCATACATTCTTCCCAGCACCCGGGCTGTATCTTTCATGGTCTCCTTGGTTCCCATCTGAGAGCCGCTCGGTCCCAGATACGTGACATGGGCGCCCTGGTCGTAGGCCGCGACTTCAAATGCGCAACGGGTGCGGGTAGAGGATTTTTCAAAAATAAGGGCAATATTTTTGCCCTTCAGCCGTTGCTGTTCGAGGCCGCTGTATTTGGCTTTCTTCAAATCAGCCGAAAGGTCCAGCAAAAATCCAATTTCTTTGGTCGAGAAATCAAGCAGTTTTAAAAAATGTCGGTTTCTGAGATTGAACGCCATCTTTTCACCTCCTGGTCAAAAAAATTTTACGGGGATTTAGAATCCTTCAATTTGTTTCGGAAAATAATCTTCACAACTTCCCTCCCGATAAACATCCGCGGTAGCACAGTGCAGACCGCCCCCAAAAGCACTCACATCGATAAACGGTACCGGAATGACTTCAAAACCGAGCTTGTCGAACTGTTCCATTTGTTTTTTTTCCTGGGCATCCACACAGACGGTTTTGGGGTCCAGCATCAGCGTATTCATCGAGAGCCACTTGCTGCAAAACGACAAGGGTGGGTAGTCATCCAGAGCAGGCTTGGCACATTCTACGACTTCCCAACCGTTCTTTTCGAAAAATTCCATCATTTTCGGAGCCAGGGGTTTGCGTACGGGATTGCTAAGGGCCAGCCCCGGCCGTAGCAAAACAAACGTCGCATCGATGTGGATCGGGTTTGTTTCATAAAACCATATGGAATGCAAGCGATGGTCAGGAAAATGACGGCTCAGCCATTCAAAGCCGGCTTTGTTGGTTACCGATGAATGATAAACGAACAAATCTTTTCCGGCCCGTGAAATATCTGCCGCATCGAAGCAGGGTTCCTTTTCTGTCAGAACCCAATCCCGATTGTAAATGGCCTGATCTTTTTCTTGCTTGCTCTTTTTCTTCCATTGATTCCAGTAATCGTCCTTGTAGGTATCTCCGGATAGTCGCGGTTTGGGTGCCGCTTCCCATCTGAAATGAGGGTCTTCCTGAAAATATCGTTCCAGCAAAGGCCGATAACACAGATACTCATACCAGCGGCTGCGCTGGGACATGGTGGCTTCGAGAATTTCATTGCCGACCGTTAAGAGAACATCCCGCGGCGGCATGCAACCAAACATGGAGTCCTGTTGCCAGTCAGGGGTTTGAACCTTCTGGCTGAAATCCAGCGGTGTTGGGCGGTCGACGCGAATGCCGCGGCTTTCGAGAAGTTTCGCGAAGTTGTCCAGCTGCTCGTTGGCTTTTTCTTCCATCACTTTGGGCAATGGGCCGTATGTCCCTAACGGAAAGCCGTGTTTCGGCCAGTCGCGTGCAATAGCCGGTTCCGGGGCCGTTACCATGGTACCATCCGCTCGGCCGACAATTACATGTTTGAGTGGATCCCATTCATTCCAGGAGCTAACGATGGTCTTCGATTCGGACATTTTCTCCTCCTTAATTTTTAAAACCGATGATTTTGCCGGTACCTATTTTTTTTACTTCATACGCTAAGCATGGGTCTTAAACAACTAAAAATATTCTCCAGTACGGGTGAAAAAAATGTCATACCGATAGATTCTTGGACAAACTGGGAATTGTCAGTACAACTACGAATCGAGGTGAGCATGGGTATGGCCAGTCAAAATATCCGGAGACACTTAATGTTGCGGCGAGGACCGGGATTCTAATATTGTTATTGATCAGAAAGATTGGAACCCTGATCATTTCCGGTCGTGAATATGGTGGACTTAGGCATATAAAATTTTGAATTTTTAAAATTACAATTTACATATCTTACGAAAATGATGGCCGTGAATGGCCAGGGTTACGGCCAACGGCAGGAGCTTCGGGCAGCGAACGAGAGTCCACACAAGCAGATTCCAGTACTGTATTCGCTCCTTACCAAAAATTCCGATTCTAACCGATGTGCGGAAAAAGGCCAGAAAACGTTGGAAGTCCACCGGAATAGAAATTTTAGGGGCCTTATATTCGCGCAAAAAGGTTTTGATACGGCGGTAATACGGGCGGGGTCGATAAATATTGTTTAAAATTTTTTGATACCCCTTGAGCAGCTGATTCAGGTCCATTTTCGGTATGATATTGGTGGTGCCGTCCACATTGTCTCCCGAGACCAAACCCTGAAGCCGGCCCTCTTTTTTTAGACGCTCATAGAGTTTGGTACCCGGCGGCGCTTGAAGCAGGCCGACCATGGCGGTTACGATACCGCTTTTTTGAATAAAATCTATCTGCCTTTGAAAAATTGACGGTTCGTCAGAATCGAATCCAACGATGAATCCGCCCTGTACTTGAAGGCCGGTGCGCTGAATGCGTTTGACGCTATCGATCAAGTTGCGGCCTTTATTCTGTTTTTTATTGCAGCCGTTCAGCCCTTCTTCATCAGGAGTTTCAATCCCAATGAAAACGGTGTCAAATCCGGCCTCCACCATGGTGTCCATCAAATCCTCGTTGTCGGCTAAATTGATAGAAGCCTCCGTATTGAATAAGAATCCCCTTTTCTTTTTGCGCCATTCAATCAAGGCCGGCAAAAGCTGGGTCATCAGGTATTTTTTGTTACCGATAAAATTATCGTCTACAAAAAATACCTGTCCGCGCCAGCCCATTCGATAGAGACCGTCCAGCTCGTTGAGTATTTGATCTGAGGATTTTATTCGCACCCGATGGCCCAGCAGGCTCGTCACATTGCAAAAGTCACAGTTGAAGGGACAGCCGCGGGAAAACTGGATACTCATGCTTGCATAGTGTTTCAAATTAATGAGTTCCCACATGGGTGCGGGTGTTTGTCCCATGTCGGCAAACTCAGGGGTATCATAGATGCGCCGAGCGCATCCTTTGCTAAAATCGGCTAGAAAAGAAGGCAGGGTTAGCTCTGCTTCATTCAGCACAAAATGATCAACTTCATCAAACATCTCATATTCGGCGGTGAAAAGAGGGCCTCCCGCAACTACTTTGACACCCGCTTTTTTGCAACGGCTGATGGTGTGATGCGCCGACTTCCTTTGAACTGTCATGGCGCTGACAAAGGCGGTATCCGCCCATGCAAGATCTTTGTCCGTTAATTTGGCTACGTTCAGATCAACCACACGTTTTTCCCAATTTTCCGGCAACATGGACCCTACGGTCAGCAATCCCAGAGGAGGGAAGGCAGATTTTTTGTGTATAAACTTAAGCGAATGTCTGAAACTCCAGAAGGTATCTGGAAATGACGGGTATATCAATAATGCTTTCATGAGACCGCCCCTATAGCTCATCTATTTGGCATCAGAAAGATTTAACATCTATTGTGGAGCAAAAACGTATATCAGAAATTAAAAAAAATAAATACTGTTTTCTTGCGATATTCATCTGTACGTCAAATTTCTGCGATTCCCTTACAATAACAGCACTGCTCTTGATATGCGTTGGCATCCGATGGTGTTTCCCCTATATTGTCATTTATAGCAGCGTCTTAGCGCTATCGAGGAAGGCGAATCTTCAACTTTTGAATTGCCGTGACATTCATTTCTGATTGAATAATTGAATCCGCAACGACCAGCAAGCAACCAAGGTGATGGATCTTTGAGTTTTTTCAACGCAGATCTTCATATCCATACCTGTCTTTCACCTTGTTCCGACTGGGAGGATGAGTCCCAAAAAAATTGTCCGGAAAAGTATCGAACAACAACTGGACATCCTTGCCATCTGCGATCATAATTCTGCGGAAAATGTTCAAGTGGCAATGCGTTTGGGAGCCGAGTTGGGGCTTTGTGTTCTGCCAGGGATGGAAATAGGTTCCAAAGAGGAAGTCCATATCCTGGGAATTTTTAGGGTCGCCGAACAAGCCCTTGCCACGCAGGAATTTGTTTATTCACATTTGCCTGGTGAAAATAAGGTGAAGTTGTTCGGGTATCAGGTCGTCGTAAATGAGAACGATGATGTGCAAGGCGAAGTTTCCCGCTTGCTGATAGGGGCATCCCAGCTGAGCCTGCAGGACATTGTCATGAAAATCCGAACCCTTATTATAAGCAATTGAAATTGCTTAATAAGATTTTCCACACTTTTTCTGATTTTTTTCCAATTCTAGCTAATTTCGGAACATTTTTCACACATAAATTCACTCACAAGATGTTAGTTAACGGGAGAATCATCAGGCCCAGGCTGAACAACTTTGTCGGGTAGATATTCAGACAACCCGAATGATTGAAAGCCGCTAATAATCTGTTCTTCCGTCATTTCTAATGCCGAAATTCTCATTAGCATTTTGTAACAATTATTAATTCTTTTTCTCAAATCCTTGAGTTGGTTAGGATCTAACGATAGCACATCTCGAGTTAATTTTATTTTCCGATAGCGTTTTTGAGCGTACTCTATCAGCTTTTCTGGGTACCGATATAAATTTGAATCCTTCATATAAAGCCAAGTATGAGTATTGGAATTGGCTGGCCAATGTTCAGCCGCTTTTGCCCAGCAAAGCTCCATAAATCCTTCATGAACTGCGAATTCTTTAGAAACATGCCCCTTTGTCGCATGGCGAACCCAGTCATATATACCCCCACCGTCACATAAAGGGTATCTAATTATTATTAGCCACATTGACCATGCCGGTTCTTCAGCTGGAAATCCTTTTTTGAGGCAAGAAACCAGGCTTTTTGAAAAAGGAGAAACTGCCGGCTATCTCTGGATTGTCAGGGAAGGCCAGGTGGATCTGCGGTTTGACTTTCCTGGCCTCGCCTCTACTGAAGAAAACACCATCTAAAATTAAAAATAGATAGAATACCTTCCTTCGATATTCTACATTCAGTATTCAATATTTTCTTTTTTGGAATTTCTTTCTTGATTGGACTGGGCGATCGCGGTCAGCGGTGGCGCTCAAATTTAAATATCACGAAACTTTGTCTATCACTTCACCGAGCAATCTCACTCCAAAACCCGTCCCGCCCGTGCCGCAATAAGCACTTTCCGATTTCAGGTAGGCCGGACCGGCAATGTCAAGGTGTGCCCAGCTGATATCGGTTGCGAACTCCGCAATAAACAACGCGGCAGTGATGGCACCGCCCGTGCGGGAGCTGCTGATGTTGTTCATGTCCGCAAAATGGCTCTTTAGCAATTCTTTGTAGTCTTCCGGCAGCGGCATGCGCCAGCAGCGTTCATGGGTTTTTTCTCCGGCCGCAAGAATCTGGGCGGCCAGATGATCGTCATTGGAAAACACACCGGCAATTTTATCCCCCAGGGCAACGACACAAGCTCCGGTCAAGGTCGCCAGATCTACCAGCATCTTAGGTTTGTATCTTTTAATCACATAGGATATCGTATCAATTAAGATTAACCGACCTTCGGCATCGGTGTTTCCGATTTCAACGGTTTTACCGGCATAGGTACGGACTATGTCCCCGGGTCGAGTTGCCTTACCGGACGGCATATTCTCAACAATCGGAATGGCCCCTATGATATTTATTTTCGGTTTGAGCTTGGCTGCCGCTATCAGGGTTGCCGCCACGGCCGCGGCACCGGACATATCTGATTTCATGTCTGACATGGAGGAGCCGGATTTAATATTCAGGCCGCCGGAGTCAAAGGTCACTCCTTTGCCCACCAGTGCCAGGGTTTTCTTTGCGCCGGGAACCTTATGCTCGAGTATAACCAAATTGGGTTTGCTCTGGCTACCGGCAGCCACCGCCAGCAAAGCGCCGAATTTTTTTTGCTTGAGCTGGGGCTCATTTAATACCTGAACCTTCAAACGCTCTTTTTTTGCCAGGTTTACGATGGAGTGGGTGAATTTTTCAGGCGTTTTTTCATTGGATGGCGTATTGACCCAGTCTTTGGCCTGAGCGGTGCCCTCGCATATAACGGCAACCTTGGAAGTTAAATGCCGCATTTTTTGGGTGACCGGTCGGGTAAGCCTGAAATGAATTTGTTTGAGCGCTTTGGTCTTCTTTTCATTTTTAAATTTATCAAACAGATGATTTCCAAGATAGGCACCCTCCAGCAAGGCTTCCAAAACATCGGACATCTCCATCTCTATCCTTGAAGCGTCGGGTACAGCAATAGACAGATCGGTCAGCTGCATTTTGATGCAATGCTTAACCGTTTGACCCGCCATGCTTCGCAGGGCTTCCCGATCTATTTTTTTATGTACACCGAGCCCCCACAAAATGACCCGCTGGGATTTAATATTCGGCAGATCATAAAGTGTCACCATTTCATCTTTCTTTGCGCTAAATTCCTTTAGCTTTAAAGCATTTCTAACGACGGCTTTAATTGCCGGATCATCATGAATATCCTTGTCTTCGCAAACAGCGATGGCAAGAATATCAGTGTTTAATTTGGCCAAATTCATTGATGTCAAACGTAGCATAATCGACTCTCTCCTCTTTGTGCACTAATTATTTATAAAAAGGGGAAGTATAAAGAGACAGCGGTCGGCTGTCAATTAAAATAACCGTTTGTTCAGAGCCCCAGGGTTCAGAGCTTCAAGGTTGAAGAACTAGGCGGGTTTGTATCAAAGGGCCCGGGATCTTCAGCTGTTAATCAGCTCTTTAAGTTCACTGATGGCATGCCAGCTAAACGGTTGCTTCCGACAGGGCGTCACGGCATTGTTGGTGTATATCGGATCGGATTCAATGTCGTAGCGGGAAGCAGCGACCGCCTTTGGCCACAGAGCAGTATGGGGGATGGGGGTGTAGTAAGCTGCAATGGGTGTAATGCCGATCTGCCTGACAATTTCGATGGAATGTTTGACAGCCGCAAATTTTTGATCGGGAAGACCCACCAAGAGATACGCTCCGACCTGGCTTTTTTCAAATCCGGCTTTTTTCAGGCAGTTGATCGCATCGACAAATTCGTGTTCGGAAACCTTTAGATCTATCTCCTCCCGATGGTCAAAACGGGTGGTTTCCAAACCCAGTCGCAGGGTGGTGAAACCGGCTGCAAACATGAGGCGGGCGGCCCTCGGATTTATTCCGCGGATATGCAACGCATTGGGCGTGTGAAATCTTACCTTAAGACCTGTTCGCAGAATACCCTCTAGAATAGGAACGGCGTGTCGCTCGGCATCGACTAGAAATGCATCGTCATAGAGGATGAAATCGTCAATGTCATAGGCTTTTTTCCAGTAGGCGATTTCCTCGACAACGGCTTCGGGGTCACGCAACAGCCGTTTGGGCTCCAAAAAACCGGATGCACAATAGGCGCAGTGGAAGGGACAGCCCTTTGAAGTCAGAATGGGAACATAATTCGGCCGGGTCTGCAAATCAAAAGCCGGGTAAGGGTACTCATCAAGATGTTCCGAATCAAATGCCGGGGTGGCTGAATAACCGGTAAACTTCTGTACCAAGGATAGTACATCTTTCTCCGTCGACCCATTGGCGACATGATCCGCGCCGGCGTTTTTGCTGGCATGGTCGGCACACAGCCGGGCGTAAATTCCGCCAAGCACGACGGGGGTTTGCGGAAACACCGCCCTGATTACCCCGATGGTTTCCTGTACGCCCGGGTACCAGTATGTCATGAGCGATGTGACCATCACCAGATCGGGCCGGCCTTGTTTCAATAAATCTTCATTGAACCATTGCGGCTTTATTCCGTATCTCGAAAAATTGCGTGGGACGTCGTGCAGACCGGCAGGTTTGGGTATGCGGGTTTTATGATAAGGGCCACGTCCGTATCTGGCACCGGGATCGGTCTGCGGTGCCCGGGGGTGAAATCGGTCCAAACAATCGATGTATGAGACTTGAATACCGTGATGCCTCAACATGGAAGCGACAGCAAGAAGGCCCATGGGCTTGGCCCAAAAGTCGTAAGCAGCGAAATCATGAATCCAGGGATTGATGAGCAGAATATGAGGTGTATCGCCGGTTGGCATATATCCTTTCAGTCATCCTCATCCGAAGGGAAATATACCATTGAGGTTTTTTTCAGCTCTTTGCGGCTGAAAAGCAGCGCATATTTTTCAATCGAAGCAGCCCGGGACATTTTACGGGCGGTCTGACGGCAGGCGGCTTTGTCGGCGGCATGAATCATGGTGTAGAGGTTATAGGGCCAGCTTTCGGTGGGATTGCGGCGGTAGCAGTGGGATACCTGCCGGAAAGAGGCCATTTTATTCCCGACCTCGTCGATGCGCTCTTCGTCGACCTGCCAGGCAGCCATGGCATTGGCCGTGAATCCTGTTTTCTGATGACGCAGGGTAGCCCCAAATCGACGGATGAATCCCCGATCGCATAGGCTTTGAAGATTTTCAAGCAATGTCTCTTCGGATATCTCCAGCTTTTTAGAAATCTCCAGATAGGGCCGCTCGGTTACCGGTATATCTTCCTGGATCGAAGCAATTATTTTTTTTTCGATTTTTGTCAGCATTTTGAAAGGATTGAATAATTATTGGTTAATTTGTCGAATAATTGAATAGCGGAAAGGTATTTAACGCTTTGGGGTTCCTTAAGGCTTCGATAGCCGCTTGTTTAAAGTTTCCAACTTCCGCATTCCTCCTTCCGACTTCTGCCCCCTCTGCCTTCAGTCCTCTGACCTCCGTCATATGTTTTTATCAGGAAATAGCCGCCGGATATCTGCTTCCGTCGCTTTGCATGTCCCCCTCTCGGTAATAAGCCCGGTTACCAAATTAGCGGGCGTGACGTCAAAAGCGAAATTGGCCGCCTGACTGGTTTGAGGGCAAATCAAAACACTGGTTAATCCGTCCTCATCCAAACCATGAACAAACTTGATTTCATCGGGGTCGCGATGCTCAATGGGAATCTCTTTGACGCCGTTTTTAAGTTTCCAATCTATTGTGCTGGAAGGCAAAGCCACATAGAAAGGCACGTTGTTGTCCCGCGCTGCCAGCGCTTTTAGATAGGTACCGATTTTGTTGGCCACATCGCCGGTGGCCGTGGTGCGGTCTGTGCCCACGATAACCATATCCACCATGGCATGCTGCATCAGATGGCCGCCGGCATTATCCGTGATGATGGTGTGTTTGATGCCGTGCTTGCCAAGCTCCCAGGCCGTCAGACGTGTGCCCTGATTAAGCGGCCGGGTTTCATCCACCCAGACGTGGACATCGATACCCTTGTCATAAGCGGCATAAATAGGTGCCGTGGCGGTGCCGTATTCGATACAGGCCAGCCAGCCTGCGTTGCAATGGGTCAGCACATTGACTGTTTGACCTTTTTTTTGGCGGCTGATTTGTTCGATCAGGGAAAATCCGTGCTCTCCGATTTTCCTGCAGTTTTCCACCTCCAGTTCGGCGATTGCGCTGCAAGTTTTTTTTGCCGTATCAATGATCTTTGCGGGTTCCGATATGGCAACTATCTCAGACAACACCCTTTCGACAGCCCATGCAAGATTGACGGCTGTGGGACGGGCGGATTTGATACGATCCGATTCATGCTGTAAATATTCGGTATCAATTTGACCGTTCGGCGCATTCAGGGCAGCCAGGTAAACCGCATATGCACCCGTCACCCCGATAAGGGGTGCGCCTCTGACATACATATTTTTGATGGCTTTGATAGCGTCATCAACCGTTTTCAACGATACAATAGCCAATTCATGGGGGAGTTTTCTCTGATCGATTATTTTAAGACTTTTTTCTTGTTCATCAAGCCAAATAGTGCGGATGTCCTTGCCATCTACCTTCATATATACCCTTTGGGTGTTCGTGGTAATTTGTTGGTTGTAGGTTGTTTTTATTGCAGGTTGTCAGTTCAACCTCCATTTGGTTAATCACGTGAATCAACCAACTATGAACAAGGGCAACATACGGGATTCACATTTTTGTCAAGGCAAAATCCCTCTGAACTTCGCCCAGCAGGGCATGCCGCTTGAAAACCTGGCGAATTTTGTTGGCGTCCATGTGCTGATAGACAATGGGCTCTCCTTCCTGGATTTCAACCGTCACATTGGGTTCGCTGCTGCACATCCCCATGCAGCCGGAAGTGACCACCCGGATGTCCTGACGATCGGCTACGGCCATTTCCTCCATTAATGCGTTCATGACTTGCCGTGCTCCGGCTGCAATACCGCAGGTACCCATGTGGACGGTTATCTTTACGTTTGCATAGCCGTCTCGCAGAGAAGTACTTTTCGCCGTTTGTTCCCTTATTCTTTTCAAATCGTCGATGGTCAATTTTGCCATGGGTTGCTCCCTTCTATATTATTCGTCGGTTTTTGCTGTCAACTGCCCAAGCGAATTGCGGATGGATGCTGTCAGATGATGAATTACGACAGGGTTTGTCAAGGCGTGAGCGCCCAATTCAGCTTTGAGCTCCCGGGTGTCCAAAGTGAATTCTTGGCCGTTTTTGATGTGGGTGTAAACAAAATCGACTTGAGGATTGCCCATTATCAGTGTGGTAATTGTCGCGGCCATATCTCCAACAGGGGCGCGATCAATATGGCTGTGACGAAATGTAGCACGCACCTCCGTACCGGCACCCGGCTCTGTCTCAATGGCCACCTGGCCCTCACAACGCTCCGTAGCGGCCGCCAACATCGACAGGCCCAAACCCACCCTGCGGGTCGTAC
Organism: Desulfobacterales bacterium; assembly: GCA_050114455.1. Lineage (GTDB taxonomy): Bacteria > Desulfobacterota > Desulfobacteria > Desulfobacterales > JAFDCJ01 > JAFDCJ01. The sequence continues at coordinate 18,180 of JASFSK010000003.1, forward strand.
GGGAAGTCACGAAAGGATCCGACAGTTTTGCTATTTTTTCGGCAGGCATCCCCTGTCCGTTGTCGGTTATTTTCATGGTCAACAGATCCTTGGTGTGGTTTTCTTCCACCAGGATGTTTATGCAGTCGGCACCGGCGGTAATCCCGTTTTCAGCTATATCCAGTATGTGAAGCGATAGTTCCCGCAAGCCGACCGGTATCCTTCATTTAGACGCTGGATGGATTAGGGTGGTATACAAAACGACTTAAATCCTGGCGCACACATCCACAGCGTTTTCGACGATTGGCCTGAATTTGAATGACCGCTCGGTCAATATAAATGGCAATTAAACTCAAAATTATGACGCTGTGTATAGCGTTTAATTTTTGAGCATTCAAATGGTCTTCGCCGTTGGAATTCAAAAGGCTGACTTTCTTGGCCCGGATTTATTACTCGTGAGTCGGATTGCCGATGCCTATAGCGTAAAGCTGCCCGGCAAGCTTATACGAGGCGTCCGGCCACAAAAGGATGGGAATTCCCTCCTGGTTCGCCTTATCCAGGGTTTCGTCATCCGGTGTATGGCCGCCGGTGATGATAATGGCGGCCATATCACGTAGAACAGCTACCGCCACAATATTTTGGTGCCCCTGAATCGTCAGCCAGACGCAACCCTCGGGGGCATTGCCCATAATTTCGCTGAGCAGATCGCCGCAGTAGCCGTCTTCAACCTGGCGATCGAGTCCCTTTTCGCCGGTGACAACCTGCAGGCCGAATCGTTCTACAAGATCGTTAACAGTCCTGGTAGTTTCCCCTTTTTTCCTTTTGCTTTTGGTGTTGCTATGGGCGCTTATCCAGAGGCAATCTTGCAAGGAGGCTTTGCCGCTGACAATATCTTCAGCGAAAGTGCGACAATCTGGCGCCCCACAGGCAGCGCAATTCGTATCCCTCAGAAGTTCCATGATTTTTTCAACTTCCTGCAATGACTCGATCGAGAGGGCTTTTTTTTTGGCTTTATATAACTCGATTAACTTCGCAGGACTTTTTTCCGTCTGGAATTGCCCCTTTTCATACATGCGTAAAATGTTATTCCGAGTCAAGCGGCGACCAAGTCCAAACAATTTGACCATTTTTTGAAGCGCGCTTTTGGCCAGGTACTTGTCGATGGCGGTAAGGACGCCTCCCAGACAACCCTCGCGGCAGGTTCTGAATTCAATGTATTCGATATCTTTGAAAAGTCCCATCTCTATCTTTTGAAGATATGCGATGGTCTCCTCCAGTCCGGAAACTGCCAGGGAACGATCAAAATCCATTTCCGCAATTTCTCCACCGGACATTGCCCACATGGATGCATTGCCCGTGGCGCAGGTGTTGATATCCTTGTCCAAAAGGTCGGCACCCGTCAGGACCTTCGCCTCCAGAGTTTCAACTATTTGCGATAATTTCATCTGCTCCGTCCAAAAACCATTTTTGTTGAATTCGGCAGGTCGGAGCCAGCAAGAAAGCGTCGATCAGCGTCTCGGATTCGGTCATTCATTCAGTACAAATTTTCGAAAGTATAAAGTAAAGGTGAATGGGTGTCAAGGTAGCTAGCCCTGAACTTCAGGTCGACGACATTTGGAAAGGTATGATCCCGGGGGATTTAAACATTTTCTTTCTGAATTTGTGGTTATCCCCCTGAAGACCTGCCAAGGCCGGGACCCAACCGCCGATCTGCTTTTAATCGCGGACAAGCTCAAATCTTTGGATTATTTTTCTGGCTTTTATAGATCGATTGGGTTATTTTACTCATTTTGGCTGCAGTTGATCTGATGATTATCATTCAAAGAAAAATTTTCCAACTTGTGAAGGGAGATATCTATGAAGATTGGTATAATCGGTGGTTCCGGATTAGATGACCCCGAAATGATCAGGGATTTGCAAAGCAAGCACTGGGCCACACCGTATGGTGAAACCATGATAAAAGTCGGCAGACTCAACGAGATCGATGTCGTTTTTGTGCCAAGACATGGCCCCCACCACCAATTCAGTCCCACCCACACAAACTATCGTGGCAATATACAGACCCTCAAGGATCTGGCGGTTACTCACATTATTGCAACCAATGCCTGTGGAAGTTTAAAAGAGGAAATTGGCAGAGGTGATTTTATTATTCCCTCTCAATTTATTGATTTTACGAAACGACGGATAAACACTTTTCATGATGATTTCAGTCAAGGAATGTTCCATGAGGTCATGGCCGATCCTTTTGATAATTTTTTAAGCGGATTGCTCTATGAGGTCGCCGGTAAACTGGGCTTTCGGGTGCACAAAGACAGAACCATGATTACTATCGAGGGCCCCAGATTTTCGACCCGGGCGGAATCCAAGATGTTTATTGCCTGGGGCGCCGATATCATCAACATGACGGTGGCCACCGAGGCAGCCCTGGCAAAGGAAGCCAATATTCCATACGCTGTTATTGCGATGTCAACAGATTACGATTGCTGGAAAGAAGACGAAGAAATGCCGGTCTGGCAGGATATTCTGGCAATTTTTCATAAAAATGTAGACAACGTGAAAAAAATACTATTAGAGACCATCCATCAATTATCTCAACAAAAGGGGGCTCAATGAAATCTACCATTCCCTCCAAAGCGGCAAAAGACGATTCCAGCTACCAAGAAGCCTGTGATTACATCAAAGGTAAAGTTAGGTCTATTCCGGACTGGCCCATCAAAGGCGTCATATTCAGAGACATAACGACGCTGTTGCTGGACCCTTTGGCATTCAAAAAGATATGCACTATTTTTTATGACCGATATGTCAACGAGAAGATCGATAAAATCGTTGGCATTGATGCCAGAGGTTTTTTATTCGGTTCAGTATTGGCCTACAACATGCAAATCGGGATGGTTCCGATTCGAAAATCCGGTAAGTTGCCGTACAAAACGATCAGTGAATCCTATACCTTAGAATACGGCGAAGAAGTCATCGAGATCCATGAGGATGCGATACAGAAAGGTGAACGTATTGTCATCATAGATGATTTGATGGCCACCGGAGGTACGATTTCAGCGGCCGCGAATCTGGTTGAAAAATTGGGGGGAGAAATAGTTGAATGTGCCTTCGTTGTAGAGCTGCCCGATTTGAATGGCAGACAAAAATTGGGTCATCGCAGCGTATTTTCGATTGTCGAATTTGAGGGTGATTAAAAACTCGGTTGCTAGATTGGTGTATTACGTAGCAAAGCAAGAATCGGTACAGTTGAAAAATCAGCGGCCACTCCCCACGGTGGCCCCGGCCCATCCAGAGACCACCCTCATACCCGCAGCTTGCTGATAATCGCTGATTTTACAGTGATTGAATTTCGTAAATTACGGCCTGTCCCGGATAGGGAATCGCACAAAGTGGCAACACAACCAATCCCCCGGAGATTATGGGATCCGATAACCTTCTTAGCGTTGACTTTTTTATCCTATTGTGTGATATACCAACCCTAATATTTCAGTATGCCCGTCCTTTCCACCGCTAATTATCCGGAGGGTTATTCAATGACTGCTGACTTTCACCCCCAACATAATGATATTACAGAAGAAATGTGGAAGCAAGTTGATGCGATTATTACTGCGAACCGTGATGTTCCGGGTTCGGTTATCGGCGTGTTGCGGGAATGTCAGGACGTTGTCGGGTATCTTCCTGTCGAGTTGATCGACTTCATCAGCGATGGACTCAACCTGTCATCCAGCGAAGTTTTCGGCGTCGCTTCCTTCTATTCACTTTTTTCATTCGAGCCCAAAGGACGCCATTTGATTAAAGTTTGCATGGGAACGGCCTGCTATGTCAAGGGCATACAGGAAGCAGTCAACCGTATTGAAAATAAATATAATCTAAAAGAAGGCGGCACGTCCGAAGATCGGCGGTTTTCACTGGAAGCTGTGCGGTGTTTGGGTGCCTGTGGACTTGCCCCGTTGGTTATGGTGAATCAGGACACTTACGGCGGGGTCAAAGCCGACACGATTATTGAAACACTCGAGAAGTATGAGTAATCGATGCTACCAAAAAATGATGTGGTTTCCGGTGATTTGATATCGTGAATTGCAGGAGAATAGAATGAATAAGGTTAGAACCCATTTGATGCTCTGCGGAGGTACGGGATGCCATGCCAGTGGTACGGGTGACTTTCAAATGGCCCTTCAAAATGAGCTTGATCGGCAGGGACTCGCCGAGGAAATAAAAATTATTGAAACAGGCTGCAACGGTTTTTGTGCTGTTGGTCCGGTCATGCTGGTGCAGCCCGAAGGCATTTTTTATCAGAAATTAAAGGCGGAGGATGTTCCCCATCTTGTTGAAGAACACTTTTTAAAAGGACGTCCGGTCAAAAAATTATTCTACGTTGAACCTGCCTCCAAGGAAACCATACCGGGTATGGAGCAGATACCGTTTTTTTCCAATCAGATGTTCTGGGTGATGCGCAACAAGGGGATTATCGATCCGGAGCTTATCGATGAGTATATTGCGCGGGACGGCTATTTCGGTGCTGCCAAAGCCCTTCAGGAGATGACGCCGGAGCAGATAATTGAAGAAGTCAAAACTTCGGGCCTCAGGGGGCGCGGCGGCGCGGGATTCCCCACCGGGCTAAAGTGGGAGTTTGCTCGTAAAAGCCCGGCAAAAATGAAATACGTCCTGTGCAATGCCGATGAAGGCGATCCCGGTGCATTTATGGACCGGAGTGTTCTCGAGGCCGACCCTCATGCCGTTCTTGAAGGCATGATAATTGCTGCCAGGGCTATAGATGCTCGCCGAGGGGTGATCTACGCCCGAACCGAATACCCCCTGGCCATTCGAAGGCTTGGAATTGCCATCAAGCAGGCCAGAGAGTACGGACTGCTGGGAGAAGACATCCTGGGAACCGGATTTGATTTCGACATCGATATCTACCAGGGAGCCGGCGCTTTTGTCTGCGGGGAAGAAACGGCCCTGATGAGATCGATTGAAGGCAAACGGGGCATGCCTCGGCCCCGACCGCCATTTCCGGCGCACCAAGGACTATGGGAAAAGCCGACCATTCTTAACAACGTGGAAACCCTGGCTTGTATCGCCCAGATCATATCAAATGGCGGGGAATGGTTTGCCAGTGTCGGTACAGAGAGCAGCAAGGGCACCAAAGTATTTGCCCTGTCCGGTGATGTAAATAATATCGGTTTGGTCGAAGTACCCATGGGTACCACCCTTAGAACCATCATTTATGACATCGGGGGCGGTGTGCCCGGTAAGAAAAAATTCAAGGCGGTGCAACTCGGGGGTCCTTCCGGAGGCTGTGTGCCGGAAAAATACCTGGATACCCCCGTGGATTACGAAGCCATTGCCAAAGTCGGGGCCATTATGGGATCCGGCGGGGCCATCGTCATGGATGAAAATACCTGCATGGTTGATATGGCCCGTTTTTTCATGGACTTTGTCCAGGATGAGTCCTGCGGTAAATGTACCCCTTGCCGTGAGGGAACGCGGCGGCTGTTGCAGTTGCTGGAAAAACTGTGCGAAGGTAAGGGGGAACCCGGCGATATAGAAATCATGGAAGAACTTTCCGATACCATCAAGGAGACCGCATTGTGCGGGCTTGGACAAACTGGGCCCAATCCGGTCCTTTCCACGCTGCGCTATTTCAGGGACGAATACGAGGCCCACATTTATGAGAAGCGTTGTCCGGCAAAACGTTGTGTGGAGTTACTGCGTTTTGAAGTCGATCCAGATATCTGCACCAAATGCGGACTCTGTTTCCGGAGCTGCCCGGCCGATGCCATTGTATGGCAAAAGAAAGAGGTTGCTTTTATCGAGAAGGAAAAGTGCATTAAATGCATGACCTGTTTCGAAAAGTGCAGGTTCGATGCTATTTTTTGATGACGCAATCGGATGCGATATTTTTAAGTTTCTAAAAATTCATTCAACTCTTCAAGTCAATATTTTTGGAGTGACACTATGACTGCAGCGCTTATTTTGATGGGGGGCATGGGGCTGGTGATCAGTGCCGTTTTAGCTCTGGCATCAAAAATTTTTTACGTGTATGTAGATCCCAAGATTCTAGCTATCGAAGACGAATTGCCGGGTGCCAATTGCGGCGGCTGTGGGCTGCCGGGTTGCAGCGCCAATGCGGAAGCAATTGTGGCCGGTATTGCGGCTCCGAATTCCTGTGTGGCCGCCGGCTCCGAGGTGGCGGAAGCCATCGCTGAAATTATGGGGGTCAAGATTGAAGCAAAGGAACCGGACATCGCACGGCCGGGATGCTATTTCGGTGTTGAGGATGCCGATTTAAAATATATCTATAATGGACTGGATGATTGTCGGGCGGTGGCACTTTTGGCCGGTGGTATGAAAGTCTGCACCATCGGTTGCTTGGGTCTTGGGACCTGTGCAAAAGTCTGTCCTTTTGATGCCATCGCCATGGGACCCGAGGGACTGCCTGTTGTGGACGAAAACAGGTGCACCGGTTGCGGCACATGCGAACGGGCGTGTCCGAAGCACATTATCAACCTGTCATCCGTCACCCGTCGCATCATGAGAGAATACACGACCGAAGAATGTACCACGCCCTGTCAGCGTAGCTGTCCGGCCGGAATTGACATTCGGGAATATATTCGCCAGATTTCCCTGGGAAATTACCATCGATCGGTTCAGGTCATCAAGGAACGAAATCCTTTTCCGGCTATCATCGGCAGAATTTGTCCGCGACCCTGCGAGTTGGACTGCCGCCGTAATTTTATTGATGAGCCCGTGGCGATTAATTATCTAAAACGGTTTGCCGCTGATTTTGAACGCCGAAGCGATGAAAGGATACTCCCTTACAAGGCACCTTCCTCAGGACGTTCTCTTGCCGTGGTGGGCGGAGGCGTGGAAGGGCTTTCGACGGCTTTCTTTGCCGCCCGTCTGGGCCATCAGGTGACTGTTTATGACGCCAACATCAAACTTGGTGGATTGTTGAGAAGTGCCATCGCCAAAGAGCGGCTACCCGATGATATCCTCGACTGGGATATCGAGGGCATCCTTGAAATGGGTGTTGCTGCAGAGACAGGCAAGCTGATGGGGAAAGATTTTACTTTGAGTTCCCTGCTCCGCCAGGATGTTGACGCCGTTTTTCTGGCTGCCGGTGGCTGGGACAGCCGAATGGCAAGGACAACCAAGCCTGAGATTGAATCTCCCATACCCGGAACGTATATGATGGTCGATCTATTAAGTCTGGCTGCCAAGGGAGACGGGACGTTTACCGGTCAATCTGATGTCACCATTTTCGGTGGCGGAAAACTTGCGCTTGAGGCTGCCAAAATTTGCCGAGAAGCAGGCGCACAGAATATCACCATACTGTTTCGTGAGGACCTGCAAAACAGCGCTATCCAGGACGCCGATGTCAACAAAATCGGATTCGAGGGAATAAACATACTACATAATGCCGCAATCCATTGCCTGAGGGGAGAAGAAGATCGTCTTGTTGAGTTGGATGCGATGAACACTAAAACCGGTCTAAAGACCACCATAGCTGCCCAAAATTTAATCATTGGCACAGGGCGTTTCCCGGAATTGATCTTTGTGGCGAACACACCGGAAGTTTCCGAAGCTGAAGAACCTACGGATCTGCCATTGCGCTGGGAAGCCAGACCGCCCTATAAACAGCCCGCCTACAAAGATGAAGTTGGCCTGTTTGCCGAGGGCGATGTTTTGGCGGACTACAGTGCGGCCATAAAAGCCATCGGTGCCGGAAGAAGAGCCGCTGCATCCATCCAGCAGATGATGTACGGTATCGACCCGTCTCTTACAGACCACGTAATTACGCCGCAATCTATTCTACAAAATGTCGATCATGTTGAAAGTGTTGCGGCCAGTCAGCGGCAAATTATGCCGCTTTGCAGTGGCAGGGAGCTGTCTGCATGCGGAGAAATTGAAAAGGGCTTTAACCGTGAAATGGCTGAGGCTGAGGCCTCCAGATGTCTACAATGCGGATTGATTTGCTATGAATCCTCTGTTGAACCCCAGCAAAAAGAAGGATCCGGCGATAACGTCAGGCAATCTTAGATGGTACTTCTTTCAATCGTTTTTTGGGTCTCATTCCCTGCAACTAGCTGCGTTAAAACAGACAAAATCTGTTCATTGATGCTTCGCGGCATGTGGCGGGGCGGTTCATTGAAACTTTCAGTTTGACGATTTGGTTATCTAAAAAAAACAATTCATATATAGAGTCTTTGTATGGCAACCGAACAGGGCATCGTTATCAAAACAGATTCCGGGGCGGCATGGGTGAAAACAGTCAAGTCCGGCAATTGTGCAGGCTGCTCAGCCAGGGGATCCTGTCACAGCATGGGCGGTAATGATCAGATGGAGGTAAAAGCCATCAATGAAGTCGGTGCCAAGGTGGGTGATCGAATCATCCTGAGTTTCGAGACCTCTTCGCTGTTAAAGGCTTCCTTCTTGCTCTACGTCTTTCCGATATTGCTTTTGATTGTCGGCGCGGCCATTGGTCAGGAGATAGCCCCTAGATTCGATTTTAACCCCTCCGGTTTATCGGCAATCATGGGGTTTTCGTTTTTCTTTGCAGCATTGCTGATAATCAAAACAACGGCCGATAAACTGGCAAAAAAAAACGAATACCGTCCGAAAGTTATAAAGATCCTCACCGGGAAGTAAACATTCACCGTATTCAGATCGGCCAGGCAGTCAAAGGTATGTCTCTGGCAGCTGATAAAAACGTGATCGGGTGGTGCTGTTTATTCGGAAATCATCAATCTGCACATCAGGACGGATATTTCACCGCTGATTTTCATCAGAATTCAGAGCGTCAGTGTCAGCCGGTGTGGATGGCGGGGTTGTCGGAAATAAATTCTCAATTTCGGAATTTTTTATTTTCGACAAACAGTTGCGTAACGCCTCCGATTCACTGGCTCCAACTCCCTGGAACTCCTGTCTTGCAATAATATTGATGAGGTTCGGAACCGCTACAAATTTTCCTGCCAAGTCCCCAGCTATCGTCTGGTGGACGTCAATATAAATCATCCTTTGATTCCTGATCAGGTTATATCTGGCGACTTTCGTCAGGATATCTGTTTCCCTCAGCTCTTGCATGGCATCACTTGCCTTTATTCTTTTTCCATGGTCAATTTTAGCGGAAACCCATTTTCACGAGCTAATTTCGTCCCCTGGTCGATCTTCGTTTCAGCCATCTCCAACGGGTAAACTCCGCACACTCCGACGTTGTTTTTATGGACGTACCACATCAGATGGGTGGCTTCTTCCAGTGTTTTATTGAAAACCATCATAAGAATTTCAACAACAAACGCCTTGGTCGTATAGTCATCATTGTGCAGTAAAACTTTGTAATCTGGAGGCTCGGTGGTTTCCTCTTCAATTTCGGAAATGATTTCCTCCTGCCGATCCGGAACTCGACCGCTCATTGGAAATGTCTCCTGTCCGTTTGCTTGGGCCCGGGAGGCGTGGGCCTTGCGAAAAGTAATTTCACTTTTTCAGTGTCCATTCGGTAACAAATACATCAAGAATAAGAAGCTGCCGATCACCGCAGTCTGCGGTGTTCTGCCAGAATCAGATGGGATTGTCATTCATGAAGAATGTATTCATGGCGTCCAGACACTGTATCTCCAGCAGTTGCAGTGACAATGCAGATTAATCTAACGTAATAACCAACGGCCGGAAATCAAGCCTGATTTTCGCTACTAAATTAGAATTCAATTCCTCCGCGAAATTTATCTGCTGATTGATAAAACAAAAAAAGGCAGCCTCCAACTCTCAGTGCTGAAGAACTGCCTTCGATTAAGATTTGTAGTCGATTAGATGGAATCTTTAAGTTTTTTACCGGCTTTAAATTTGATCACATTTCTGGCCTTGATTTTAATCGGATCACCTGTCTGAGGGTTGCGGCCCTTGCGTGCTTTTTGGCGTTTTTTCATAAAGGTTCCAAAGCCGACCAGCGTGACTTTGCCGTCTTTCTTTTTGAGAGCTTTGGTGACATTGGTCATAAACGAGTCAAGGGCTGCTCCGGCCGCAACTTTGGAAACGTTAGCATCTTTTGCCATTTTTTCAATTAAATCTGCTTTTGTCATTTCTGTCTCCTTCTTTTGAGTTGAATAAGTAAAGCGTTAAACACTTTATGCCAATTTAACTCAAAACCCTTGGAAAGTCAATACATTAATGCCCGTTTGCCCTGGTTTTACAAGAAGAAATCATTGAAAAGGCACTAATAATAACCATTTTCCGGGGTCCCATGATGAGGATTCGCCTCAGGGCCTTGAATTAAAGCGAAAATCATGTTTTAAAATAAGGCATTTCATGATAAAAAATACTAGAGTTTTATCACATAAAGTTCAGTTAAGGGAATCGAAATGACGGAAAAAATCTATATATCCAACACAAAAATAACCACATTTGTTTGTCCCAAATGCCATAAATCCAAGACGGTTAATGTATCAAAATATGTCGATCTGGATAAAAAGGTAAAAGTCAATGTCAGATGCCCGTGCGGCCACACCTTTAGTTCCATTCTGGAAAAACGAAAGAGATATCGCAGAAAGACGAACCTTCCCGGATCCTATTCCCGCCTGCTCGACGGCAAGAAAACAGATGGCGGATTGATGATTGTTCGAGATCTTTCCATAATCGGGATGAAGCTTGAGATTGATGCCGATAGCAACTGCCACATTGGCGACGTTATTCAGGTAGAATTTCATACTGACGATGCTCAGAGGGCCTTAATCAAAAAAAAGGTAATCATCCGAAGCATTAGCGGGCCGATTATCGGAACTGAATTTGCTCCCACCGAGGGAATCGATAAATCTCTGGGTTTTTATCTTTTCAACTACAAAGGAAATGATGATTGAAATCAAGATGCGGTTGGCCAGGCACTGATCCGATTTATCTAAAATATCATGATACCGAGTGGGGCGTGCCTGTTCACAATGACCGCAGGCTGTTCGAATTCCTCATCCTGGAGGGTGCCCAGGCGGGTTTAAGTTGGTTGACGATATTGAAAAAAAGATCTTCCTACAGAAAGGCCTTCGATTATTTCAATCCCTACCTCATTGCCGGTTACGATAACACTAAAATCAACACGCTTCTCTCCAACAAAGGCATCGTTCGAAATAAATTAAAGATCAATGCCGCAATTCAGAATGCCGTATCATTTCTCGAGGTCTCAAATGAGTTTGGCAGCTTCAATAACTACATCTGGCAATTTGTCGGCGGCAAACCCATAAAAAACAAATGGAATTCCCTATCCGATATACCTGCTCAAACAACGGAATCAGCAGCCATGAGTGCAGATCTTAAAAGTCGCGGATTTAAATTTGTCGGGCCTACTATTTGCTATGCTTTTATGCAGGCAGTAGGTCTGGTTAATGATCATGTCATAGACT
>JASFSK010000004.1:0-28778 GCA_050114455.1 Desulfobacterales bacterium
AGACCCGGCAACGATACGCGGCATCCGAGAAGTCTTACCCCGCCGGTAAAGGCTTAAAAAACCCCTGTAAATTCCGGCCAGTGTCGTACCATTAGAAACGGGCACGGAGATAACCAGGGGAGCATCGCGCAGTTCGTCATAAATTTCGTAGGCGATTTGGCCGTATGCCCGCATCTGTATTAACACGTTGTCACCACCGGGATTGGCATCGTAAAATTCATATTTTTGAGCGATGGTCGAGGATTCTTCGACGGACCGTTCATAATCACCATTTACCCGAACAATGGAGGCCCCTAAATCGATCATTTCTTTTGTTCTACCGGCATGGTAGTTTTCCGGTATATAAATACAACTACGAAGGCCCGCAAAACCAGACGCGAGAGCGATGGCGACGCCATAATTGCCACAGGTTGCCACCGTGATGGTATCATACCCACGGCGCAGAGCATCCATTGCCTGGGCGAAGGCAATACGATCCTTTTGGGTACCGGTGGGGTTGCCCCCTTCAAATTTTAAATAGATCTGGCGTAAACCAACCTCACGCTCAATGTTGCGCGCCCTCACCAGTGTCGTGTCGCCGACCTCGGAGTCGAATATGTCCTCATAGGCCTCCAGGCGCTGCTCTAACGGCAAATCCGGGTCAGATGAGATCCTGCGCTGGTCTACTACTTCCCGAACAACTGCACTGGTTTCACCGTTGGCGCCGTCAATCAAACCGAATGGTTTATCAGTATTGGTCATATCTCATCCACCTTCTCAATTAATTGAAAAAAATGTACTTGGTAAACGCTGGCGTACTTCACCGATTCCTTTAAGCGAATTTTCTGCGAGCAGTTGTTCAGCGTAGATATCGGCGTCAGAAATTTTAAAATTCTTGATTATTTTCTGTACGGAAGGCAAAAATCTTGGATAAACACTGAGAGTCCGAATCCCTATGCCAAGCAAAAACGGAATATACTTCGGCTCGTGAGCCAATTCACCACATATTGAAATTTCTTTGTGGTGATGCAAAGCTGCTCTGACGATCTTGGCGAGGCTTCTAAGGACTGCCGGATGATATGGCTGGTAATATTCGGCAACCTCTTCACTGGTCCGGTCAACAGCGAGCAGGTATTGGACAAAATCATTGGTGCCGATGGATAGAAAATCTGCTTCGGCAGCAATTGCATCGATGATTTCGACCAGGCATGGAAGTTCAATCAAGGCGCCGATCAAAGGTTTTTGATGATAGGACTGGTTCTCCCGCTCAAGTTGTGTCATACAATTGTAAACGGCCTGCCGGGCTTCTTGATAATCATCTAATGATGAAATCATGGGGAACAAGATCCGCAGGCTTTTAGATTCAACTGCGGCCCTCAAAATCGCACGCAGCTGCTGATGAAAAATATCTTGATGACGTAATAGAAAACGCGTCGCCCTTAATCCCAGTTCCGGATTGGCTTGTTTTGTGGCATCTGGATAGGCCAACAGCTTGTCACCGCCAATATCCAAAACCCGAATCGTTATCTCTTTACCAGGCATTTCATCAAACAATCGTTTATAAACAAGGAGTTGCTCCCCTTCCGATGGCGTTGCGGACCGAATAAGAAACGGAAACTCTGTCCGGAAAAGCCCGATGCCTTCGGCTTTCAAGTCTCGGGCAAGTCCCAGGTCGTTAAGAAGATTGATGTTTGCTAGAAGACGGACGCGGACCCCGTCCCCTGTATAGGTTGTCGGAGACATGCCCTGGGATAGGGTTTGAATGTCAATCAGGCTTTGTTGTTGAGATCGAAACTGTCTGATGACGTCCTCAGAAGGTTGAATGTGAATGCATTCGCTTTCGGCATCCATGATTATCGGTGTGCCATCTGGAATCTGAAGTAACTCTGTTTGGTTGACAATCATCATTGGAATCTGCAAGGACCGCGCAATAATGGCAACGTGTGAGGTCACACCACCGCTGATAAGAACAACCCCTTTAATATCCTCAGAAGCAAGCCGCAAAATGTCGGAGGGATAGAGCTCGGAGGCGATAATGATCCGGTTTTCGATAAGGATCGGGGCATCCTGAAAACGATGTTCGAGATTTCTCAATATCCGTCCGGCCAGATCCTTTACATCATTGGCTTTTTCTTTAATGTGGCCATGAGCGCTGGATTCAAACAGATCAACATAACGTTTGCAAACGGTTTTTATTGCTGCGGGTACCGACATACCGATATTGATCAACTTCTCCATCTCACTGATGAAACGAACATCCTTGAGAATCATCAAATGGGCCGTGAAAATTAGCGAAGCACTTTCGGCCAGACGTTGACCAAAACGGGACTGGAGCTGCTGGATTTGATCTGTTGTGTCCTGGACGGCGCAGTGAAAATCGGTCAAAGAAAATTCATGACTTGTGTCAATATCGGCTAAAGCCAAAAAGCCCTGACCTTTATCTAAAACAGTCACCGGAGCAAACGTACAACCAGAAGAAGCAACCTGTCCTCTGAAAGTTCCAGGCATTTTAAGAACCTGATTATCAGATTTCCCTTCTATAAAGTGACTCCTATCACTGATCAACAAACGTGCATTTCCAACAGCACCCGCCAATTGAGATGCGATGGCGCGCAGGGCCATGATATCGATTTCATCAAAATAGTCGTGCTCCCGATGCTGAACAACCAGAACACCTATTTTTTCAGAACCTCTTTGCACCGGCACACTGAGAAAAGAATCAAGGAATTCCCCGGATACCCCACTTACGTATTTAAATCTATGATGACGGCTGGCAAATCCTTCTCTAATCGGCTTTGATTTTTCCAGGGTCGCACCAACCAATGCTTCTCCAATTTTAAGGCGTATCTTACCGCTAACTTCTGTATTCAACCCGACGGCAGCCTTGAGGATCAACTCATTCGATTTTTCATCAAGCAAATACAGACAGCAGGCATTTGCATTCATATGCCGGGCAATCATTTTGATGGTTCGCTGCAGGAAGTTTTCGATGTTTTCACTTTTGGCGAGAAGCGCAGAAAGCTCGCTGACATCGCAAACCAGCCTGAGATGGTCGAGGTCTTTTTTATTCATTTTGATAAAAAGAGTGGCTCGCCATAGGGGAGCCACGGTTCTTAAATCAACGCCAACAGCAAAGGAGATATGAGGATGGTCCCTTAAAATGGCCCGGTCCACCGCTGCGGGGTGTTGCTGATTATTCAGCTTAATCCTAATAAATTGCCTTTTAATTTTGTCACGATAAACTCAAACGGGGAAAGGGTATCTCACACCAACTCCAAAAACAGATTGGCCGCTTCTTGATAAATCCGTTTGCCATTTAACCTCACCCAATGACACTGATCTTGGACGCTCACAAACCAGAGACTCAATCTGACTCGAGGAAACCATACCCATTTTAAGGAAAATCGTGGCGCCCGGTTTAAGTTCATGAGCTGTCTCAAAGTAAACACCGTCTGCGCTGAAATTGAGAAGCTTCGCATCGAAATAAACCTCTTTGTTAAAGTAAGACCATTTAATGGTGGCTTCACACTTGTGGCGCACTAGTCTTCTTTTTTCAGTGTTTTCTATTGTGTTTGCTAGGCCCATTGCCTTAATCTCCTTGTTCAAAAAGAATAGTGAGCAATAGATATGCCAGATATCAACTTGACATTTGGAAAACCCAAAGCCAGACTCTATCCAACTGTAATTAAACGATAATATAAAAATGACACCAACCTGAGGAAAAAAAAAGAAGGACTGGAATTCATTGCCAAGATTCAATTGCTGAAGAAATAGAACTCCCGGTTCCGATTGAAATTAAAAAGCAGAACTGATTTATCTGATTTTCGAAGGGCCATCAGCATACATGTCTGATCCGACCTGACCTGCCTGCAAAAATAGTAATCTCATGGCAGCCAAAGAAATCTGTCCCACGTAAAAACTCTTTGTAATTTAAACTACATATATTGCCCGATGTTTTAGGCACCCTCCAACTTAAACTTATCCTCCAAACCAGGTTCAAAATGGCACACGCTTTGCTGTTGTAATCTAATAACACAGAGGAAATTAGTAACTTTGCTTTCATAAAACTCAAACCAAATTCATGACATATGAAAAGGAGAATCTAGTAAGATGAAAATCAGACCCTTAAACGACAGAGTGTTGGTCATCAGAGAGGAAGAAGAACAAAAAAGTGCCGGCGGAATCATTATTCCCGATACAGCCAAAGAAAAACCCCAGCGAGGCAAGGTTATCGCCGCCGGCCCGGGGAAGATGGGAGAAAACGGCAAGCGTGTCCCGCTGGAAGTCAAAGAAGGTGACCGGATTCTTTTTGCCAAGTATGCCGGAACGGACATCAAGCTTGACGGTGTCGAGCATGTGTTTATGAGCGAAGATGATGTATTGTCAGTTGTTGAATAACAAAGGAGGGAATTAAAATGCCTGCAAAAATGATTTCATATAGCACCAAGGCAAGGGATCGGCTGTTAAGAGGTGTCAACACCCTGGCCGACGCGGTATCTGTAACCCTGGGGCCCAAAGGGTGCAATGTCATTCTGGATAAATCATTCGGCTCACCCCTGATTACCAAGGATGGGGTGACGGTTGCCAAAGAGATCGAGCTGGATGACAAGTTTGAAAATATGGGCGTTCAGATGGTCAAAGAAGTCGCCAGCAAAACCAGCGATATGGCCGGCGACGGCACCACCACCGCCACGGTTCTGGCCCGTGCAATTTACCGAGAGGGGCAGAAGTTGGTCGCCGCTGGCAACAATCCCATGGCGATTAAAAGGGGATTAGATAGAGGCGTTGCGACAGTGGTGGAGGAGCTGAAAAAGATATCCAAACCTACCCGGGATAAAACCGAAATAGCTCAGGTGGGCACCATATCGGCCAACAACGATCATATGGTGGGCAAACTCATTTCCGAGGCCATGGAAAAAGTCGGCAAGGAAGGCGTGATTACCGTTGAAGAAGCCAAAAGCATGGAAACCACCCTGGATATCGTGGAGGGCATGCAATTTGATCGGGGTTATTTGTCTCCTTACTTTGTCACCGATCCGGAGAAAATGGAAGTCAATCTTGACGATGCTTACATTCTGCTGAACGAAAAGAAAATCTCCAGCATGAAAGACCTGCTGCCGCTTCTGGAAGAAGTCGCCAAGAAGGGCAAGGCATTGGTGATTGTCGCTGAGGATGTCGAAGGCGAAGCTTTGGCCACTTTAGTCGTCAACAAACTGCGGGGGACTTTAAAAATCGCCGCAGTAAAAGCCCCCGGCTTCGGTGACCGGCGCAAGGCCATGCTGGCTGATATCGCCGTGTTGACCGGGGGGCAGCTGGTCTCCGAAGACATGGGTATCAAACTGGAAAACGTCACCACCAATGACCTCGGTTGCTGCAAAAAAATTAAGATTGACAAAGACAACACCACCATCGTGGAAGGCGCCGGGAAAAAGGAAGACATCCAGGGCCGGGTCAAACAGATTCGGACCCAGATCGAGGAGACCACTTCCGACTATGACCGCGAAAAGTTGCAGGAGCGTCTGGCCAAGATGGTCGGCGGCGTGGCCGTCAACCGCATCGGAGCAGCCACCGAAACCGAAATGAAAGAAAAGAAAGCCCGGGTGGAAGACGCGTTGAATGCGACCCGCGCGGCCGTGGAGGAAGGTATCGTGGTTGGTGGCGGCGTGGCACTGGTGCGATGCATGAATGCCCTGGAAATGATCGACATATCCGGAGAAGAAAAAAATGGCATCAATCTGCTGAAACGAGCCATCGGTGAACCCTTGAAACATATTGCCCTCAATGCCGGCCACGAAGGCTCTGTCGTACTGCGCAAGGTGATGGATGGCAAGGATGACTTTGGCTTCAATGCCGAGTCGGAAAAATATGAAAACCTGGTGGCTGCTGGAGTGATTGATCCAACCAAAGTGGTGCGCTTGGCCTTGCAAAACGCCGCATCGGTAGCCGGGCTGATGCTTACCACCGAGGCCATGATCAGCGAGAAGCCGGCAAGGAAAAAGAAGCATGCG
Source organism: Desulfobacterales bacterium (assembly GCA_050114455.1). Classification (GTDB taxonomy): domain Bacteria; phylum Desulfobacterota; class Desulfobacteria; order Desulfobacterales; family JAFDCJ01; genus JAFDCJ01. The sequence continues at coordinate 5,988 of JASFSK010000004.1, forward strand.
ATGCCGGAAATGGCTGAGGACATGTATTGATTCAAGTAAGACAAGCGTTCCGAGGTTCAGGGTTCACCGTTCAAGGTTAAATTGACGGGAACTCTGAATCCACGGATGGTTATAGATAAGTAAGGAGACAGTTTTTGCGTTTTCCTGGACCATTTTAACTCACCGCAGAGCCCGCCGAGATCGCAGAGGTTATACTAAAGATTGAATGTAATGATTTAACTGCGCTCCCCCCTGGGCGTAAGTCTTATGGCTACAGGCTCGCAGAGCTTACAGCTTTTTAAGCAGCATCTAACATGGTTCTCGATAAATGAACACTCCCGGTGTTCTTGTTAAACGAGCCAGCAAATAAAATCAACTCGGGGTAATCGTCTAAGGAATTAAAATTTACAACTGACACCCCCTCGCGCTCTGCGGTATGAGGATTAAAAATTCTGATTTCAAATACGTTCTTCTCAACAGATCTTAAGCGCAGCGTACATTTCAGACTCCACACCCAGTCCGGGTCTTCCTTCAATTGAGTCACCAGATGTCTTCCGACCCGATCCGGTAATTCTTTCGGCCGGGTCAATTTGGCTTCCTTGGTGCCGGCCGAGCTTTCAAGGTGGTTTTGTTTTTTCCAAAATTTCCAATTCATTGTATCGCCCTTTCAATTTACAAGGAGTAGAAATAAATGACAGTTTATATCGATATATTAGCAAAACGTGTGCCAAACTGTAATACCCTGAATTAATTGCGATATGGTATTTATGCAATCGACAATAGGAACTGTAAATTCTGATTCTTTCATCCGTCGAATACATACCGATCACCGATCTGTTTGACTCCACGGGAACTAATCATATTTTTCTCGATGGCTATAAGGAACGCAGCTGGACCCCAACGACGAGATGTTATGAGAGCAAAATGGGTATGTTTGGAGCCTGATCATCCCACTTTCCCAAAAAGTGGCAATATTGCAGTGGGAATTGTTTATAATTCGCTTCTCACTGTTTAATCATGTACCCGTTCAATCAATTAAAGCAGTCAATGAGATTTACAAACCACAGTGACTGATGGCTTTTCACCTAATCTGTTAGGAGTTAGGAGAGCATCTTCGGTCAAATTTCCATTATCTTTTTGAGTGCCATATGCAAAACTACCAATTCCTTTTTCCTTAATCCGCGCCTTCTTGATGGTAGCAACAAATGACTCCAGGGCAAAATCAAGTGGATTTTTTTCAAAATAATTCTCAAGCGCTTTTAATACTTCCTTATCATAATAGAGTCCGGCATTGAGTGCCGCCCCAACGCGCACCGATCGATGCGAGTCTTGCAAGCCTCCAATTATCGCATCTTGGGCAGTCTGGCATTCCATTAAACTGAGAGCGATCAGGGCCCTGCGACGTTCCGCAGGAATCGGCGAATGGACAGCGCAGTTCTTAAACCAACGGTTGGCCTCTTCCGCCCTGAGCTTGAGGGTTTTGATGACAGCTTCTCTTAGTTTGTCGCTGACTGCTTCAACTGCGATAGTACATAAAATATGTAGAACGCCTTTGTCACATATATATTTATCAAGCCGACGTGCTGCATCAATCTGTGAGTCTTCACTCGAGGGATTTATAAATAGATTCAGTAATGATTGCTTTTCCACTTTTACCTCCGGATAATTATGTTAAAGAACAATCTTGCTTTCAATGAAGATGATGGCTTTTTAACTTAACTTGATTATCAATAACCGAACCAAATTATACAGAAGAATGGCCACCAAGACGCGAAGACACAAATTGTAAATGATTAATTTCCGTTTTTCCAAATAGAAGTCGCTATACGTTGCAGTGCCAGCCCTTTTCTCCATGAACAACGATCATTTATGTAGTTTATTATTTTTTGAAATTGTATGGTAAAATCCACTTTTCCATACCTGATGTATAATATGATTTCTGCGAGCACCATCGATCCATTCAAACAATAAAGCCAAAGAACATGATCAAAATCTACAACGAGTTTATTCATAATACCGGCAATATAGCCTATTAAAATTAATGCCAGAAAAACAGGGCTTTTCCCTTTGACCACCTTTGTTCGCAAAGTTTTAGCTACGGCGAAAGGCCAGCTGCTGCCAAAGCAGATCAACATAATTATTTCAAAAATTCTGAGGTCAGAATCCATGACAATCATCCAGGCAGGTTATAAAATTCTAATTTTAACGTAATCCATCAAGGAGTCTATGCGGGTATTTTAAATCAGGCAGCTTACAGATAGCTTACAGATATAAGAGTGAGAGTTAAATTATTATCCTTTAGATCGGATTTCATGATAGATTAAAAGGGTTTTCGATCCCGGTTTGATATCGAATCTGCTTTTTAGAATTTGAGCGCAGCGATTGTAGGTCGACAGAGCTTCACCCAGTCGCCCTTGATGGGCAAATAATTGCATGAGGACCTGGTATAAAGACTCGACATCGTCATGGATATCCAAGCCCTGATTGCAAACAGCGATGGCTTGATCCAATTTTCCAGCATCCTCGAAAATCCCCGCTAAAGAGAGAATGGCCTGGATCATTTTGGTTTTGAGTTGATCGGCATAGGAAACCGCTGCTGAATTGAACTCGCCATCAGCCTCAAGAGGACCGCCGTAAATATCTATGGCTTTTTTCAAAAATTTTTCCTTGGCTGGACCAGCAGCTTCGGCCGCCTGGTGCAAGAGAGACTCAAAATACCAGGCATCCGACCAGCAAATTTCCGGAGCGAGTATAAGACGGGTATCTTCCACCCGGATTCCTCGATCCTGACCTAGGAGACGCCGCAGACGATGCAGCGTTGTGTCAAGATTCTGCTGGGCTCGATCGCCGTCAGTTTCAGGCCACATCAGATCGGCCGCCAGATGTCGAGATATTCCATTCTTTCCTTTGCAAATAAGAATTTTGAGCAATTCAAGGGGTTTTTTAGGTACTTTGTGTCTCAGCACTAGCGGTTGGTCGTAACAAAGAATTTTAAAACAGCCCAAGCTATAAATTTTCACAGGCCACGGCCAAACCGGACCTGTTTCCAAGGGAGCGGATGGCATCAGCCTGTGGCGGGTAATGAAGGCGAGCACCTGATCAATCTCGATGCCGGCTTCCAAGGCCCTCTGACACAATCCAGTCAGCCTGGAACGCTGCCACCAATTTCCATCCAGGATGCCTTTATGGCGGGATAGGATGAAGGCGTGCTGTATGCAATTAAAACCGCCAGAATCGTCTCCCTTCAGGAAACTGATCTCAGCCTTAGTTAAAAGTTCATGGAATTCAATGAGGGCACATCCGTTGGCAGTAGCCTCTCCGACAATGGATTTCAGATATTTTTCTGCCAATTCCAGTTGACCATCAGCCGCAAGAATTTTAACAAACAGTAAACGCCCCGTAATAACAGTGGCAACGGGCGCGCCATTGGCCACTCCCAATGTGAGAGCAGTTTCGATTTGCACCCGGGCAAGCGATGCCCTTCCAAGAATTAAAGCTTCCCATGCGCAAAGGCTGTGATAATGTGCAATATCAATGATCGCTTCGGATCTGAGCTTCGAAGACATTTGCTGGAGAAAATGGTGTGCATTGGTCATATCTCCGGTTGCAAGAGCACCGTAAACCCCATACGAATATAGCAGACAGTCGTAAACAGATACACCGGTATCTGCACTGACTTTCAGCGCTTTTTCTGCCGTTTGGCGACAATGTTCGCTCTCTCCTGTGGCTAGATAGTAAACACATTGCATAACACTGAAAAGAATTCGCGACAGAGGCTGAATATTTTTTTCTTCAATCCTATGTTGCAATCGCTCGATGAGTAACCGGGCTTGATGTACCTCGCCCCGCCAGCAGAGGATCAGCACGAGAAAGTTGCCGAGTGTATACTGAAGATTGCTGTCCGCGCTCTGATTCAGCACAGCCATACTTCGGTCGATCCAATATTCAATTTTAAGATGGTTGGGATTCCTGATCGTCAGAGCGCCCAGCATTCCGGCCGTGAATCGGCCTGTGATGTCGTTGTCCGAAATACTGTCTATTTGACTAGCTAGCCGAAGGCCCTCTTCAATCCAGCGGTCAAGTTCATTCATGTTGCCCCGCACAATAAAAAACGATTCCACTGCTGCTGCAAAACTCAATACCTGTCCGAAAAAATCACCGATAGAGAAAAATAATTCAAAAGCCTGTTCACAGTATTTTCGGCTTTTCATGGGATCCAGCGGCATTCGCCCGACTGCCTGCCAGAACAACAGCCATGGATTCTTTCGAACAAATTCGGCGGGTAGATAATTCATCCAAACCCTCAGCGTGTGTTGGCGGCCTTGAAAAAACAATTCAGGGGCCTGGGACAAAATCAATTTCGCTAACCCGTCCCATTCCTGAGCTGTGTGATACAGTTTGGCAGCCTTTTGGAACAAGCCGGATCCTACCTGTATTTCAGCTGCCCGGCATCTGAGAGTTTTCAACGTATCCGGGTCGAAAGACCTTTGCGCCTGGATTCGTAAAAAATCCAAGAAAAGAGGATGATATTGGTAGATGGACGCCGAACCTTCATGTTTTTCCAAAAAAAAATTTCTCCGGTAGAAACTATCCAGCATTTCGGCAGCATCTTTCAGGCCGGATAATTGTTCAGCAGTAGCGGCATTAATTTCTTCGAGCAAAGAAGAGATGATTAAAAACTTGCGGGTTTGCGGATCGATTTTTCCGAAAATTTCAGAGGCAAAATAATCAAAAATTATGGCTGGGGTTTTTGTACTCAATGAGTCCGGCATCCTTTTTTCAGGATCAGATTGAAGCAGCCACAAAACCAGACCGGCAATCCAACCTCGAGTTTGCCGGTGGACGAGCTTAACTTTACTGTCCGGGATGCAATGTGAACCCAGCAATTCAATAACATCCTGAAATTCCGTCTCAGTAAACGCCAGATCTTTCCAGCCGATCATTTTCAAGCGCTGATTTGCCTGAAGACGAGCCATTTCCGGTGCAGGGTCGTTGCGGCTAATGACAACAATTTTAAGACCCGGCGGGACTAATTCCACTGCAAGCTGCATAATTCTAAGCAGGGGGCTAGACAGTAGGACCTCATGAAAGTTATCAAAAATGATCCAAAAAGGAATTTTTATACATTCATAGAGATTCTCAAAATAACGTCTAACAAATGCGTCGAGCCCGTCTGAATATTCGGGCGTTAAAAACGGCAAAGGTACATCCAGCCCATCTTGGGTCTTCTCAACTGCCAGACCCAGGTAATAAAAGTATGAGGCGGGATCCTCATCACTGCTGTCAATCTGATACCAGAGACTGGGGATTTGTTTTTCGGATACGTAGCTGGCAGCCAGAGTTGATTTGCCAGCCCCGGCCGGCCCACTTATCCAGATGGCCTGAACATCATGGAGGCGGTCCAACTTTTCGAACAGACGGTGGCGAGACAATTCATAATTTAATCTGGGTGGCGTAATTTTATTAAGCATATGCCATGGGACTCACCAATGGAAGGGTACAAAGTTGCGGTTGTGGATTTATCAAAAAATTCATAAAACTGGTTTCGTTGTCAAGCCGGTTTGATTCCGCCGCAAACTTAAAGAAAAAGAGTTGATTATTTAGGAACTCGTCGGTGCCAATTTATTCCCCGAAATATTCGGAGCAAAGTGCATGCCAACCTGCAGTTGGTTATAACCTGCTGGGGATAGAAGATGGAGCACAAGTTTCTCGAATAAATTTTTCAAAATAAATCGGACAGTTTACCCTTTTTACTACCGATTTGTTTTGATATGCCTCGCCGTAAATAGAAAAATTGGAGCAAAAGATCAAATTTTGATCAGATAGTTCTGAATTCCAATCGGCATCGGAACAGGAAGTTCTGTATTTTCGATCATCTGTAACGAAATCGCCGGTTCCAACAATATTGGCTTTATCGGCAGGCGGGTCATTTCAACCTATTTATAGAGGATGAGAATTCATAAGAGTTTAACCAGCCAGCGACACAATTATCTTTATTCAACCTTTCAGGTTGATACCGATCGGATCTCTTGATATAGACCGTCAGATTTGAAATTAATCCTTAAAAAAATACTGTCTAAATCCGGATACTATCATGAAATCGATTATCGTGGTAACCAGGGACGAAGAAACCTTCCGTCAAATTGAGGCGACTTTCCGATCAGACTGCACGGTGAAAAGAACACCGGATAAAAGCGGGGCATTGGAACTGCTTCAAAAAGGAAGGTTCGACCTGGTTTTTATTGATTTAAACGCCCTTAACAATCAAGCGACCGATGAAAATTATCGTAGCTTACTCCTGCCATTCTGGCAGATCTATCCATCTGTAGAAATTGTTGTCATGGCACCCCAGATTAGGATACGCAACGCCGTCCAGGCGGTCAAAGCCGGCGCCAACGATTACCTCACCTATCCTCTTGATGCCGAAGAGCTGAAACTTGTCTCCGAAACGATAAAAAAAACCAAAATATTGCAGTCTGAATTGGATTACTTGAGGGATCACTTTTGGCTTGTGGATTCATTTGAGATTTTACGGACCAACAGTCAACGAATGAGAAAGGTTTTCCAACAAATTCGCTCGGTGTCGCCTACGAAGAGTACCGTGTTGCTCACCGGTGAAACAGGTACGGGTAAGAGTGTCCTGGCGCAATTGATTCATAAGCACAGCAATCGCAAAGATGCACAGTTTATCAGTGTTCACTGCGGCGCAATTCCTGATACGCTGCTGGAAAGCGAGCTTTTCGGACATGAAAAAGGAGCCTTCACTGGAGCGGTACGCAAAAAATTAGGCAAGTTTGAGTTTGCCACAGGTGGCACAATTTTTTTGGATGAGATCGGCACAACCACCCCTGCCGCTCAAATTAAGCTGCTGCAGGTTCTGCAAGACGGCACTTATCAGCGGGTCGGCGGTGAAGAGACACTGAGGACGGATGTCAGAGTAATCGCAGCCACCAATACAGATCTAAAAAAAATGTGTGATGAGGGAAACTTCCGCAAGGATCTATATTATCGGCTCAACGTGTTTCCAATCGAAATTCCGCCTTTAAAACAAAGAAAGGTCGATATCCCGCTGTTAATTGACACATTTTTAAACAAATTGAACCATTTCTCTTCAAAAGGGATCCACGGCGTGCATCCACTGGTGTTGGAAGCCTTTAGCAAGTATGCATGGCCCGGAAATATTCGGGAATTGGAAAATTTGGTGGAACGAGCCTATATTCTCGAAACCTCCGCCGTCTTGACGCCAGAAAGCTTTCCCAATGATCTGTTCGAAAACGAGACTGTCTCCGTTATTATTACTTCCAGTGAGCGACAAACATTGGCGGAGGTCAGGCAGCGCAGCATTGAAGATATCGAGAGAAATTATCTAAAAGATGTATTGATGCGCAATAAGGGTAGAATTAACGAATCGGCCCGCGACGCCGGCATCAGCTCTCGCCAATTGAATAAATTGATGAACCGCTACGGCATGCGAAAAGAAGAGTTTAAAAATACTGGAACTCCGGATTCCGGCGTATCCTAAAAATCGGATATAACAATTCCGTTTTTAGAATCCTCTCAACTTGTTGAATACATATTGTTTTTCTTCATGAGCCCCCAATCAATGGAATTTTGAATTCTTTGATCTCCAGAATCAATAGTTCCCTGTTTCAACCTCTACAATCACATTCTTCATAATTTCAAGACATTATAAGTTTGGCACACCTGTTGCTTTTATAATTGTTGTTTTTTTTGTCATATCAACACAAGATGCCGTTCCAGGAGGTTCATTCATGAACAAAAAGGTTAAAACAATAATTAAGAACTTAGTGATAATTTCAATTTTCTCATGGATCTTTTGCATTCCGGCACTGGCAGATAAGGTGACCCTCGTCGGCGAAGTAAACGATAACCAGGAAATTGTTACTGATGGTCAAATATACACTGTAGGAGACAGCAAAGTCGGTGATGATCTGGTCGAGAATTACATCAGTCAAAAAGTAAGGGTCGTCGGCAGGGTTGAAGAGGGCGAGGAAGGAGAAATAATTATAGTCGAATCTTTTGAAGTCGTTGAGGAATAGCGTTACGAAAAGGAGATGTAAGCCCATGATTTCAGGTATTGTTATCCCGGACCAATGGGATGCCAACGGAAACGTTGTCACAGTGGCCATCCATACCAACAATGAAAAAGTGTTCCTGGTCGAGCACAATAGGATTGGAAATGATTTATTGAGGCTCATTCACAAAGAAGTGCATGTTACCGGAAAAATCAGAGAACGATTTGACGGTAAGACAAGTATTGGCATCAAAAGCTATAAAACAGCAGATAAGAATAACCTGGATACTGAGGATTGATCCATCGAGGTTGGGGATTATTCATACCGTCATTTAAATCAGCGACCTCCATCGGAGTTGGGATATCAGCATTCCCTAAACTCCGGTGGTGGCCGCTGATTTGATCAATCATTATTGATAGGGGCAGGTGATGATAACGTTCGTTTTAGGTTTCATCGTCATCCAGTGTATAATTGCTCATGTAATCATCCTCAGCATGTAACATCTCATAACCGCTTACCAGTATCCTGTTTTTGCCATCGGCAACTCGGTGTACAACTCCGGTGACCCGGACATCATTATCAATTTCTTTGCTCAGTTTTTCATGCCACTCGTTCGATTCAACCTCGAAATCTTCATCTCCGGTACATATAGCAATCCCTTTGACCCATCCCTTCTCCTCTATTTCGTGTACAAAACCAATTAATATTTCTTCTTGCACGCTTATCTCATTGACAAACATTGGTGAATCCTCCTTTAGCACTTCTTTACAAATCCAGCAGCCGCTGATTGTATTTCTGATGTCGGTACATTTCATCAATTTAGATAGCAAAAAGTGTGCTAAGCCGTGAAATCCATGTAAATCAACCCATCATTTCCAAACCTGAGTCGGAACCGGAACAGTAAATTCCGAAATACACTCTGTTGGACTCGAATCAGGAACTGCCAATTCCGATCGGGTCATGTTTGATTTCAAAAAATGCATTAACCGTGGGTAGTTTGATGCCACCGGCAGTGCTAAGGGTATACGAATGATCCCTGAAGGAGTCGAAACCACCTGCTCGTGTTCGCAGATGTTTTAAAACAAATAAAAAGCCTTCTTCTTGCAATAATTTTGCAGAGGAATAGTGCTCTTTCTGTTTTCAAATGGTGTGTTCGAGGCTGTCATCGTCTAGGCCGCCTCAATTCAGAAGCCGTTGGCATGGATCTTATTTGATCCAATAAGTATGCCCTCGCGGTAACTTTAGAACGTTTTAAATGCTCATCCCGATAAATCTGGATGACTTATGAATTGATTTAGTCCGGAGATTGAAGACAACAAATCATTTTTGCAATATTGAGGACCGCGCGATGAAACAGCACATTAATAATTTAGTTCGGCATTCTGGTGTTAGGTGTATGTTACTTTTGATAGCCGGCATATGGGGATTTTTCCTGCCAAATTCAGCCATCTGCGATAATTCAGAAGATACTGAAAACGCCGAGGAATCCAACCAAAATCAAGGCAGTTAAACGATGTTCCCGGTTGAAAAGAGGAACCGGGAATTCCGGAATAATAAAATAGCGGAACAATTATTTCCGATTATGATTTTAAATATGATTTCAGGTACTTGTTTCCTACTGATTCCGTACGGTCGAATTGGTCTGACGCGGTTTAAGAATCTTGTGTTCCTATCAATTTGGCGTAATAGTATTTATACATAATAATTTCATAGCATTACATTCATGGCATATCTATTGCTTTTTTAGCATATCTGATCGAGATGGTTTTTCCCAAAAAACAATTAAACTCTGTGCCCCACGGGCAGCCGGTATCGAAAAAAATCCAGATGAAAACATCTGAAATAATGGTATGGAGGATGACCTATGTTAGAGCAAGACAGGAAATATCTTTCGAAATATGCCATCGATCCTGAAATCGGTATGAATTTCGACAGCTATGAAATACCGGATTTTCCATTTGAAATGGATATAGATCCTAATCTGGACGATATCGAATTCGATGAAATGGATGAGGATTTGTGGGGTGATTAGCGGCCTGTTGTGCCGATGCCCAGTTTACCGGTGATGCTCTACAACACCAGCCTTGATATTCTGATACTCAGGTAGCGTGCGCTTCACGAAACTCGGAAAACAATTAATGGATTTGTCGCCCCTGGTGAAATGAACCACAAAGAATTACATTATTTCAAAGATCTTCTCACAAGATGGCTTGATGACCTGCTGGGCAGAGCGGGTAATACAGTAGCGGGTCTAATTGATGCAAAAGATCCTTTATCGGATCCCCTTGATCGAGCGGTTTTCGACGCTGAGCGCGGTTACACGCTTCGAATCCGCAGCCGAGAAAGTGTACTGATCAAAAAGATACGTGCCTCTCTGGACGATATCGAAGATGGCGTCTACGGCATCTGTGATGATTGCGGCAGAGATATCGCTATCGAACGCTTAAGGGCCCGTCCGGTCGCAAGGCGCTGTATCCGTTGCAAAACCAGGCAAGAGAATCGGGAGCGATTGACCCGGGCCAGTTGAAATAAAACCAACCCAATATTCCAATACCGCGTGGATTCATGCGCAAGCTTGTAAAATCAAAAACAAATAAATCCGACAGTCCAGATAATATATCTCTTTTATCTTCCCCTGAAGAATTGGATGATTTCGTATTCGATGATTATAGTTATGATTTAAAAAAAAAGGTCGAATGTATTTGTCCCAAATGCGGTCAGAGACACGTAATGAACTTTCGCTGGATCGGGAGGGGTACTCCCAGAAAATATTGCCAGTCCTGTAAGGGCGGATCCATAGAATAGTTAAAGGAGAATGTGGATGAACAAAAATGATTTAATCAATGAAGTAGCGAAGGTTGTCAGCACTAAAAAAGAAGCTCAAATTGCGGTGGATTGTGTGCTTTCATCAATAACGAAGGCAATGAAAAAAGGTGGGGATGTCACCCTGACCGGTTTTGGCTCATTCAAGGTCGTCAAGCGAAAAGCACGGAATGGACGCAATCCCGCTACCGGCGAAGTTATCAAAATCAAGGCCACCAAGGCACCAAAGTTCACTCCCGGAAAGCGTTTAAAGGAAGCTGTAAAATAGCGACCCTCTTATTCAGCTCATATCTGAATATCCAACAAAAAAAACTTGAAATTCAAGGCAGGACGCTCAAGCGGGTTCTGCCTTTTCTAATTTATAGGTTTTATTATGGAATTTATAGATAATCTTTGCGGCCGCTTGGATTAACAGTATACTGCCAGTTCAATCTTGTCGATATACGGATCGTTAACAATTTTCTGAAAGCGTATGGGAATGGCATCGACACTTCTTTCCTTTGGGGCCCTTTTTTCATCGGCCCTGTTTTTTATAGTGGCCAGTAGCATGTTGAATACCCAACTAAGCTTGCGTATGACACAGGTGGGATTTTCAACCTCTACAATCGGAATTACCTTAGCAAGTTACTTTCTGGGACTGGTGTTTGGTTATTTTTTATGCCACCGTTTGATTCACCGGGTTGGCCACATTCGGTCATTTGCAGTATTTGCCGCTGCCACCACCATAATCATTATTTTGCATGGACTTTACCTTTCAGCTGTTTTTTGGGCGACCCTGAGACTTTTAACCGGAATTGCCAATTTTGGTTTATTTATGGTCGTCGAGAGCTGGTTGAACGAATGCACCCAAAGTCAAAGCCGGGGAAGAGTCTTTTCCTTCTATATGACCCTAATGTATGTGGGAATCGGCATCGGACAGCAATTAATCAACTTGGGGGGTGAAAGCGGCCAAGATTTATTTTTAATTGCGGCGCTTCTTTTTTCCTTGAGTTTGATTCCGGTATCCGCCACGCGATCCGTCCATCCCGAATTACCGCAACCGACCAGATATACTTTCAAAGCGCTTTTTCAAAGAATGCCCGTCGGGATGCTGGGGTGTTTCGCAGCTGGACTGGTAAACAGCGCGTTTTTCTCAATGGCCCCGGTTTTCGGAACGAAAATCGGCCTGACCGTCTTTCAGTTGTCGTGGTTTATGTCGACTACCGTCATTGGAGGTTTTGCCGTGCAATGGGCCATCGGTATTGTCTCCGACCAATTTGACCGGACAAATATATTGGCCACTATTGAGTGCCTTGTTGCATTGCTCAGTTACGGTATCATGATAAACAGTGGAACTTCCTACCATTGGCTTCTGTTTGAAATGGCGGTTTTTGGTGGACTTATATTTGCGATCTACCCGATAGCAGTCGCCCGCGCAAACGACGTGTTTGGGGGTAAGGATGCAGTGGCCGTCAGTTCCGCACTTTTGCTTTGTTACAGCATCGGTGCCATCTTCGGCCCTATATTGGCATCTATTACAATGACGCTGTGGAACACCGCCTACGGTTTATATGCATATTGGACCGCGGTTGCCGGGATATTTGCACTAATTACCGTTTATCTAAAACAAAAGGAACGAATCACCGTAATTCTGCCGGTGGAGCAAGTCAATTTTCTACCTATGAAGAATTCGTCAACAGTTGCCATGGTGCTTGATCCCAGAACAGACGCTAATGAGAATAGAGAAACCCAGGAAGAAAAAACTTCTGACGATACGAAAAGAATTGATACCTAATTACATGATGTCAAATCGTTGAAAATGGATAGTAGAAAGCTACGGTATTCTCTGGTGATGCTGGTGGCACTTATCGCTTTCGGCACTGTCGGGTATTATATTTTTGAAGGTATGTCTTTCTTTGATGCCTTCTATATGACCATCATTACCATATCAACGGTAGGATTTTCCGAAATCGTGCCTCTAACCAAAGTGGGCCGAAGTATTACGGTGGTGATCATAATTTTAGGCATCAGTGTCGGAACTTACACCATCGGCATTATCGTTCAATGGCTGGTCGGGGGGGAGCTTCAAAAAATATTCGGGAGAAGAAAATTTCAAATACAAAATTGGTAATTTGGCCCTTGACATTTGAGGGTTTATTGAGTCAACTATCTGCTTGGATTGATATCACTGCTTTTATAACATGGATCAAAAAAAAATCATGATCGGGTGGCGGGAATGGCTGACACTGCCGGACCTTGGCATTCAGGCCATTAAGGCCAAAGTTGACACGGGTGCCCGAACCTCAGCGCTGCACACCTTTGGACTGGAGCCGTTTGAGAAAAATGGCATCCTCAAGGTAAAATTTGGCGTTCATCCCCTGCAAAGACGAAAAGACATTGAGGTCTATTGCGTGGCGGATGTCGTCGATCGGCGCCGCGTGACCAGTTCCGTCGGTCAAAGCGAGATGCGCTATGTCATTCGGACCTTAGTCGCTTTGGGGAAATCCAGCTGGCCGATCGAATTGACCTTGACCAGTCGTAAATCGATGCGCTTTCGCATGCTGCTCGGCCGGGCCGCGATCAGCGGGCTTCTATTGGTGGATCCCGCCAAATCCTATTTAACGGGTCGCAAACTATCAAAGCTGTATTCAAAGCCCAAGAAAAAACCCCAAAAGGATGAATCATGAAAATTGGTATTCTCTCGCGCAAGGAAAGTTTATATTCAACCAGCCGGCTAAAAGAAGCCGGCATCCAACGCGGTCACGAGGTGCATGTCATCAATCCATTGCGCTGCTACATGAACATTACCTCACACCATCCTGCCATTCACTACAAGGGCGAGCAGTTGATTGGATTTGATGCCATCATTCCGAGGATTGGTGCTTCGATCACTTTTTATGGGACCGCCGTCGTCAGACAATTTGAAATGATGGATGTCTATTGTGTTAACGAATCGGTGGCCATCAGCCGATCACGGGACAAGTTGCGCAGCATGCAATTGTTGGCCCGCAGAGGGATTGGTTTGCCGGTGACCGGATTTGCACATTCGACCAAATTTACCACCGATCTGATCAGCATGGTCGGTGGATCCCCGCTGGTCGTCAAAATGCTGGAAGGCACCCAGGGCATCGGTGTTGTGCTGGCCGAAACACATAAATCCGCCCAGAGCGTCATCGAAGCTTTTCGTGGGCTAAAAGCCAATATTCTGGTGCAAGAGTACATCAAGGAGGCCGGCAACGCCGATATTCGTTGTTTCGTGATAGGCGGCAAGATCGTCGCCGCCATGATGCGCCAGGGCGGTGAAAAAGAGTTTCGATCCAACATCCATCGTGGCGGAAAAGCCATCACCATTCGCATTACCCCGGAGGAACGGTCAACAGCGGTTCGGGCCGCTAAAATCATGGGCCTCAACGTGGCAGGTGTCGACATGCTGCGGTCAAACCACGGCCCGGTGGTCATGGAGGTCAACTCCTCTCCGGGGCTGGAGGGCATCGAAAAAACCACCGGCAAAGATGTGGCCGCTCAGGTAATCGAATTTATCGAAAAAAATGCCAAGCCGGGCAAAACCCGCACCAAAGGAAAGGGCTGATTGCAAAAGCATGTCCAAGGTATTAAAGATAGCCGGCAAACAGGTGGCAGCCGGTCAGAGACTATCCATCAACATCCCCGTCGCACGCCTTTACACCCATACGGAAATGACCATCCCGGTACATGTCCTGCGAGGCAAAAAGGACGGGCCGCGCCTGTTTGTGTGCGCTGCCATACACGGCGATGAAATTATCGGGGTCGAGATCATCCGCCGCTTGTTAAAGCTGAAGATTCTGAAGCGTCTGCGAGGAACCCTGATAGCAGTTCCGGTCGTCAATGTCTATGGTTTCATCAACCATACCAGGTATCTTCCGGACCGCCGCGACCTGAATCGTTTTTTCCCCGGTTCCCAAAAAGGTTCCCTGACATCCCGCCTGGCAAACATTTTTATGGAAGAAATCGTGGCCAACAGTACCCACGGCATCGATTTGCATGCCGGTTCTCATCACCGCATCAACCTACCCCACATCCGGGCCTGTCTGGACGACCTGGAGACCAAAAAGCTGGCGTTTGCGTTTGGGGCGCCGGTAATCCTGAATGCTGATCTTCGGGACGGGTCACTGCGTCAGGCCGTGCAAGAGCAAGGCATTCCCATGCTGCTCTACGAAGCCGGCGAAGCCCTGCGGTTCGACGAATTTGCCGTACGCGCCGGCGTGAAAGGCATTCTGGCCGTTATACGTTCCATCGGTATGTTGTCATCCAGGTCGGTCAAAACATCACGAATTCAGCCGATGGTGGCCAGCACCACCAGTTGGGTCCGGGCACCGGCCAGCGGTATTTTGCGAACCCAGATTCCGCTGGGAGGTAAAATTGCTGTCAACCAGAAAATCGGCGAGATTGCCGATCCTTTTGATGAACATGAAACCGCAGTGACATCTCAAGTTGCCGGTATTGTCATCGGACGCTTGAATTTGCCCCTGGTTTACAAAGGTGACGCCCTTTTTCACATTGCCGGCTTTGAAGATTCGGTGGCCGTTAGCGAATCCCTCAGCGACTTCAAAGAAGAGATCGATGATTCGATGTTATTGCCAACCAGAAGTTGAAATCAGCGATCACCAGCAGAATTGGGGGTATGAGGATAGCCCCTGGAGTGAGCCGGGTAACCCCTGCCGATATCTGCTGATTTCTGAACCTGAATTCTGAAAAATCCAGGTAACGTTTGGCGTTGCTGGCGCAGGCCGAATTAACTGTTTGACATCTAATTCAGGATAATTATTATGGATATTTTGACAAAATAGTTTAAAAAATGGAGATTGCCTCAAAACCATGCCGAAAAACATAGGATTTGTATCCACCCGCTTTGCGGGTACTGATGGCGTCACGATGGAAGCCAGCAAATGGGCCCAGGTATTCAACAAAGCCGGTCACAACTACTTCTGGTTTGCCGGATTGCTGGATCGCAGTCCGGAAAGATGCTTTCTGGTTCCGGAAGCCTTCTTTCAACATGAAAAAAATCTCTGGATTGATCGACAAATATTCGGTAGAAAAAGACGCGACCCGGCAGTTACCGATGCCATCTATGAATTAAAGACCTTTTTGAAAAAACATCTTAAGGAATTCATTCACAGATTTGATATCGATCTAATAGTCGCTCAAAATGTCCTGACGATTCCAATGCATATTCCCCTGGGAATTGCCCTGACAGAACTCATCGCCGAAACCCAAATCCCCACCATTGCCCATCATCATGACTTTTACTGGGAACGGAGCCGCTTTCTGGTAAATTCGGTCGGTGACTATTTGCGGATGGCGTTTCCACCCAATCTGCCCAGCATCGAGCATGTGGTCATCAATTCCGGCGCCCAGGAAGAACTGGCCTTACGAACCGGAATTTCCTCGATTGTTATTCCCAATGTTCTTGACTTTGAGAACCCTCCGGCCGTCACCAGGCAGGAAACCCATGATTTTCGGGAAAAAATCGGCTTGAAAACGGATGATGTCTTTATCCTGCAGCCCACTCGGGTCGTTCAACGCAAAGGAATCGAGCACGCCATCAAGCTAATCGAAGAACTCGCAGATCCGCGCTGCAAGCTCGTTGTATCTCACGAGGCCGGAGATGAAGGCATTGAATACGCCAACTGGCTCGAGGAACACGCCCGGGAATCCGGCGTAGACCTGCGCCTGCTGAATTTACGTATCTCCGATCCCATGAATCCGGACGTCAATCGCAAAGACCTCTACACCCTTTGGCAGGTCTACCCCCATTCTGATTTCATCACCTATCCCAGTCTGTATGAAGGTTTCGGTAATGCCTTCCTGGAAGCCATTTACTTCAAAAAACCGCTGCTGATCAATCGGTATACAACCTTTGTAAAAGACATTGAGCCCAAAGGCTTTGATTTGATCGCCATGGACGGTTATTTAACCAGTAAAAGCGTACAAAAAGTCAGGGATATACTGTCATCTGCGGAACGTAGAGAAAAAATGGTAGACACCAATTTTGAAATTGCCAGCCGGCACTATTCCTTTGCAGTGCTGCGTCGATGGTTGAACACACTGCTGACCAATTTCTTTGGCGTAGATACTTGATTTAAACAGTCATCATTCTTCTTGCCAATCGTACTTCAGACGATGCTGGATCTTCTTGAAATTTCTTTTGGCTTTCGGTTTGATGACTTCTTCTGGTTGCCACTTGTATTTCCTGCGGATAGGAGACTGCTTGGGTTGATCAGCGTTCCTTCCATCGAAACGTCGGCTGCCGTCGCCAAAGATCTCTTCTCCTTCTTCCGTATCAACGATATTGATATTATACCGGCCCATATCAATCTCCTAAGTACTCACCTGTTATTGCCCGATTACTTCAAAGGATTTATGATTCTAATGGTAGGCTGAATGGATATCAACTCGCAACAGCCATGCCAGGCTGATAAGATTCTGTAATTATTTGAGAAATAAATAAGATAGATCGTAAACCGGAACGACTGGTTCTGGAGTGACGTTAAATGTATTTAACCGTGAATTATAATGTTGATAAAGTTGAAATATTGCCTTGAAATTATTGTAATATTCAAATCGGAATTTGTCGTTCCGGTTTTTAGCAAGGACGGAATTCAAAATTCCTGTCTTACCGGTTGGGCGATGCCAAAAACGGCTTAGCGGCGCACCTCCTTAGCCGGAAAGGACCCGACAGGCATTTGCAGATCTGGAAATAGATATTTATTTTCAAGGTGTTATGATAATTTATCAGATTGATGGATTTGGTTCTGATTTTTGAGACCATGACCCTTAGGCTGGCACACAGATTGCTGCTGATTACCGGGGCTAAATTGCTGATCCGGGTAATGAGCAATTATATCGGATACTAGACGTAAACGTGAACGGATTTAAACAGATGGAAATCACAAAAGACAATATCATATCTTCAAAATCCATAAATGGGACACAGTTTTTTCAAAAACTCCATCAGGGAAAGTTTGAATCCGTCCGGCTAGTTTTGTGGAATCTGTTCCTGATTACCTCCGGAAGCCTGATTTGCGCTTTGGCCATCAATGGAATTCTAATTCCCCATGGGTTTTTAAGCGGAGGCTTCGTTGGAACAACCCTGATTATCCACTATTTGATTCCATCTCTTCCGGTTGCCGGGCTCTATTTCGTCCTCAATATTCCAGTCTATTTTCTCAGTTGGAAGTATATCGGCCGGCGCTTTTTCTTGTACAGCGTGATCGGTATGGTTGTTTTTTCCCTGGCCATGTTTTGGAAACCTTTTATCATCCCCATCCATGATAAAATGCTGGCCGCTATTTTTGCCGGTATCCTTTCAGGTGCCGGCGGTGGCATTATTTTAAAGTCTTTTGGCTCTGCCGGTGGCATGGACATCCTTTCAATTATCCTATTCAAACGTTTCTCAATACGCCTGGGAACCAGCATCCTGGTTCTCAACAGTCTGATTTTATCCTTTGCAGCCTATATTTTTTCGATAGAAGAGGCGCTGTATACCCTGATATTTCTGTTTGTTTCAACCCAAGTGCTCAATGTGGTCATGTATGGCCTGAGTCAGCGCAAAGCGGTGTATGTCATTTCGCCCCACTGGGAAAGCATTTACAAAGGGATCATGGAAAAGATTCAGCGTGGGGTCACTATCATCGGAGGTCGGGGGGGTTATACCGGACAGGATATCCAAATGGTGTTCACGGTTATTTCACACCAGGAACTGCCCCGGCTTAAAAAACTGATTAATGACATCGACCCCCGGGCATTTGTTGTCGTCAGCGATACCTTGGAGGTGATGGGACATAAGATCGGCAATCAGCCGCACTGGTAACCGTTTCTAGCGAATCGTTCAAGCAACATGAATTTATAATTCCGATCAAACCATAAAACCGACCAACCGGTAAAACTGTCGCAACCTTTCTATTCTATCGCCATCACCTTTGGCAAACCCAATGATTTCTAACCCCGGCGACAGGATAATAAAAGACTGGTCTGGTGATCATCAGTTTTTCGAAAAAATAACATCCCTCTTCCTATTACCAGTCGTTACCTATTTATTCTAGCCAAGCCCAAACTCCTAATTAGTAAGTTGAAAATTCTATTCTTTTGCGATCCACCCAAAAATATCGAATTATATTTTATTTTTTTACTTGACAAATATATTTTATTTTTATTAAATACATTTTAAACAAATTTTATACGGTTTTTCCGCGGAGATGCATGGATTCTTTGGATCTAAAAATACTGGCCGCTCTTCAGGAGGACGCCAGACGTCGGAACATCGATCTGGCCCAGGAACTTGGGGTGGCCGCTTCCACTGCTTTAGAACGGGTCCGCCGACTGGAGGCCCAGGGCTGTTTCCGGGGGTTCAACGCTGTACTGGCCCCGGAAAAACTGGGTTTCAATGTCCAGGCCATGGTTACCGTCGCCCTGGGTGAGCATACCACAGAGGCCATCCTTCCATTTGAGCAGAGGGTCCGCGAGGTGTCCTTTATTCGCGCCTGCTACCATGTCACCGGACGGTTCGACTATCTGCTTCACGTGGTGGCGGTGGATCTCGACCACTTAGGGCGTTTGGTCAAGGAAGACATTGCCGCCTTGCCCGGTGTGGGACGAACCGAAACTCACATCGTATTCTCGGAGATCAAATCCGACAAGGGATTGCCAGTGGAAGAAGCTCTCAAAAACTCGGACGAGTCTACGTCATAACAAAACTGTTAACCAACAAATTAATTATTTAGAACAAAAACAAAGGAGTTAACAAATGCCAGGCAAAAAACCTTCCATATTCGACCTTTATCAAATGAAAGAGCGCGGCGAAAAAATTGCCTGGCTCACTTCCTATGACTTTCCAACAGCTCAATTCGCCCAAGCAGCGGGCATGGAGATGCTGCTGGTGGGAGACAGCCTGGGCATGTGCGTGTACGGCTACAATAGCACCGTGCCCGTGACCATGGATCAGTGCATTGTCCATACCGAGGCCGTGCGTCGGGGGGCTCCGAACTGCTTTGTGGTCGGCGACATGCCGCTGGGCAGCTACCAGGTTTCAGACGAAGATGCCGTCTTCAACGCCATCCGCTTTCTCAAGGAAGCCGACGTGGATGCCATCAAGCTGGAGGGCGGGGTTCGGATTGCTTCCCGCATCCGGGCCATCAACGACGCGGGGGTCAGCGTGATTGGTCACATCGGATTAACCCCTCAGAGTTCAGGCCAGTTGGGCGGGCATAAGGCCCAGGGCCGCACCGCCGAAACCGCTAAGATGGTTGTAGAAGACGCCATCGCTGTGCAGGACGGCGGCGCCAAGATGCTCTTGGTGGAAGCCGTGCCACCCGAAGTGACCAAGTACATTTGGGAGACCCTGGAAATTCCGGTGCTGAGCATTGGAGCAGGTCCCCATTGCGATGGTCAGCTTCTGATCGTCTCGGATCTGATCGGTCAATTTCAGGCCTTTACTCCCAAGTTCGTCAAGAAATATTGCGACGTCGCTCAAGTCATCACCGACGCCATGGCAGAATATGTCAAAGAGGTCAAGGAGGTCAGCTTCCCGGATGAGGACAAGTACTGCTATCACATGGTGGAGGGCGAAGAGGCCAAATTTTTAAAACTGATAAAAAAATAGCTCAATCCCTGAATGTTGCATAAAAATAAGCGATAACGGGCCCCGGCCGGGCAAGGCAGGGGGGGCAGCGTCAATTACCCATTCCATAGGAGCGCGATATGTCAGACCTACGCAGTGTATTGGAAATAGGCAAGGACAAACTAGATAATATCAACCAGTATCTGCTTGATCCAAAAAATGTTTTAACAAGTCAACTGCTGGAAGTGGTAGAGAGGTTCGGTGGACCTGAGGCCATTAATCAGAAAGCGTCTGAAAATGGCAGTCCCGAGAGCCTCATGGCGCGCCTCGAGGACATGGATTCTCCCTACGTAGCAGATCTGGAATGGCTTGCCGAGCAAAAGGACAAGGGCGCTTTCGTGTCTTTAGCTGATTACTGCGGAGCGCTGGATGTGGACCCTTCCGGCCTGAACCAGACCAATGCCGTCACCCTTGAGATCAGCGCCATGCAGTACTTCCCCTGGCTGATCGCCCAGGCAAAACAATGTATTTCCAACAAGGAGCTGATGCCGGGTCGCATCATCCGCGTTCGCAATATGGCCGAACAGATTGCAGACAACGGCGACACCCTGGCCACCGCCCTGGCCATGAACATCATGGGATGCACCTGGGTGGAGACCCTGGACACCAAGGGTACCGATGGCTCAAATATTCATCTGGGCGGTCCGGAGACGATTACCGGCTATTTCGGCGGCATTGGCCAGCCCAACGGCCACCCGGTGAAATGGCTCGAGGAATACTTGCACTACTACACCACCTGCGGCGTAAAGCAGGTACTGAACATCAATCCCGGCACCGTGCTCGTGGGATACATGCTCAACAAACTGGGCGTGGACAACGAGTTCAAAATCTCGGTTTTCATGGGCAATGACAACCCCTACAGCATCTTTTGGACACTGATGACCGCCAAGCTGTTCTCCCGCGACGATGACACGACCAGTTTGATCGGTTTTAATTTGGCCAACAGTGTGGACAATCAAACGATTATCGAGGCCAACAAGGTGCGGGCCGCCCTCGGCCTGACAGACAAAGTACGCTTTGAGCACCACATCACCGAGTGCTACCAGTCCATCGTCATCCAACCCTATCTGCGGCGCGACGAGCTGGTGGAATTGGCCAGGGAAGTGCCCAACATCGCGGCCAAGCACGAAGGCGGTGAACCGGACCTGGAAAAGGAACTGGAACATCCAACCAACATTCTTGACTACTTCATGTCCAAGGCGGATGTGGAATCGCAGGGCCTCATGGATACACTGCTGCAAAACTACCTGGGCAAGCACTTCAGCGTGAAGCTCACGGCAGATGCATTGCTGAAATCAGGCATTGGTGTGGTAGCGGCCCAGAACCTGCATTAGGAGTCAATATGACAGGAAAACAAGCAGTCCTGGCCGCGATGAACCAACAACCGGTCGACCGACCGGTCGTCACCTTGTTTGCCGGCGGCGAATGGTATTTCAATTATGCCAATCAGCCCTTTGCCGATGCGAAAACCTCTCCGGAAAAAATCTGTGCCGTGTTCGAGAAGGCGTATCGGTCGATCGGTCATGACATGATCCTGCCCGGTGCCGGACTGCTCAACTACCCGGCCCACTGCCTGGGCGCGCCGATCGTAGACGACGGCACCAACACACCGGCGCTGACCGCACCGGCTCTGAATAGCCTGGACATGCTGGACGAACTGCCCTGGAAAGCGGCCCTATCAAATCCGATCATCCAGGCCATTAACACATCCAGCCATCTTATCGGCCAGGCCATCGGCGACGAGGCCTTCGTGATGCCCACCCAGTGGGGCCCGTTTACCACCGCAGCCAGGATTATTGGGGCGGAGCCGCTGATGATTGCCATCACCCAAGCGCCCGATGCCTTAAAGGAGTTAATCAAAAAATCGGCTGATTTTGTGTGGGCCATGTGTCAGCAAATGTTGGCACACCCCAAAGTGATGGGTGTCAACTTCTCCGAGCCAATGGCCTCGGGCGATCTAATCTCACCCGCCACATTTGAACAGTTCGTGGCGCCCGACTTGAGCGATCTGATCAACAAAACCAAGGCGACCGGCAATTACACCATGGTGCATATATGCGGCAACACCACACCTTTGCTGCCCAAGATAAATGACATGGCCCCCCAGGCCTTCAGCCTTGAATCCAAGGTCGATCTTCGAGCGGCCAAAGAGAAATTGGGCGGCCGGGTCTGCGTGGCGGGCAACGTCTCCCCGACCGAGTGCTTTTTGACAGGCAGCCCGGATGAGGTTATCGCTGAAGCCGCGAATTGTCTGCAGATCTGGGGCGACGATCCCGGCTATATCCTAACCGTTGGTTGCGACTTTCCCAAGGAGGTCCC
>JASFSK010000005.1:0-27475 GCA_050114455.1 Desulfobacterales bacterium
ATGTCACCAAATCGAATCTTCTTGAAACTCAGTTTGCTTTTATGTTCTGGAACATTTTTTGAAATATGTTTCCGCAGTTGTTCCTCCGAACCCATAATCAAGCACGCATCACCAATGAACAAAACTTCAGTTCGAGAGTAATTCGCGATATATCCAATTACTTTTTTTTCATTCTTTGACATATGATATCAATTTCTAAATTTAGTGCTTATAACGAAGAGCAAACCAGCGGCGGCTTTAAAATTACGAGCTGTTGAGATAAGTGAAGCGGTGTTAGTAGTCCAAACGTCTAAAAATGCCACGCAATTAGCCGTCTGAGTTAAGCGTCTGGCTCTGTGCTTTTATCGATTTTTCTATAAGTTTCTATAAACTCAGCTGGCGAAGCAATATTGACGCCTTTCCGTAGTGAATTCGGGTAATGTATTGAATTTCCAGTTATTAAAGCTTTCACATTCCCTGCGATAGCTACTTCGAGAAATGGTTCATCATCAGGATCTGGTAAACGGTTCTGAAGGGGTGAACTCGAAACAAACTGACCATATTGCTTTATAAAATCAAGCAATAGGTCAATATGGCCTTTGTTAAATTTGAATTTCGGCCGATTAAGAACATCCTGGTATTCTGATAAAATTCTGGCATCGACGTACAATAAAAGCTCACCTGAGAATACCATCCGAACAATTTCAGCGCTCGAACCAAAGGGAGTAAGCAGGCCAGAGACAAGAATATTTGTGTCCAAAACGATTTTCATTTTTTCCGGATAGACCTTACCTTCTTGATTTCAGCACTAATCTCATCCATGGATATTTTATCAGTCCCTTTTTGAGTGGATTCGTATTGAATCGATGCCACGGCACTTGTCGTACGGGCACGCCGAAATGCTGTTAAGATCTGCTCCAGGTTATTTTCATTTATTGATGAAAGCAGGGCAATGGGCCGACCGTTACTTGTTACAATCATTTCTTTCTGCCCCGGCAGTTCCTTCCAAACTTGTGAGGATTTTGTTTTTAAATCTCTGACACTTAGAAATTTCATAGGCTTACCTCCAATTGAGACTCAATAATACACCCAATTGAGTCCCAATGCAAGCTTAGACTTTATCTTGAGCACAGAACGCTCTGAATCAACGGTGTGTGTGGAGCGCAGCGGAACACACATCCGAGTGAATTCAGTTGTTGGCATTCATATTTCAACTTTTTTCAGTTCAATTGACAACACATACTCGAATAATTCGATATCGTTGACTTTTGAAGCCGCTAAACGCAAGTCCTCTGAAATATTCCTCGCAACTATCATTCCTGGAAACAGTTTGATTAGGCTCAGCTAGGTTTCGGAAATTGTTGGCTCTTTGTATATTACTCATCATTATTAACAATGTTTGAAACAATATTTAAGTGAAAACCCTGTGGTGTATCAATAAGTTCATAATCTACTATCATTCTGTTGATTTCAGGAACGAGGGCATCTTTTCGCAACGCCAAAAAATTCAATATCTCAGAGGCCTCATTTGAAAGCTGCTTTGAATAAGTAACGGGATTTAACATTTTCTTTATCTCTCGTAATTGAGCAGGTCGTGCCTCTTTTGGTAACTATCATTTATTGCTTTTTTTGCGCGTTTGTATTCCTGAAACTTTTTCCTCATGCTTCTTGGTATTTTCGCCTTTGTTTTTTCTTTGCCATTTCTAAATTCAACTCAATATTTTGTTGGGGTTTTCCCGAACGTTTGGGCTGATCAGCAGGAGACCTGAATCTCGCTCTCCATTAAACCCTTACGATAAACCGCGCAAGTTGTCCCTGTCTGCTCCAGCGAAAGGTTGGCGGAGCCCGTCTATACTGGAAAGTAATTCACATTTTCAATATCCTGAAAATCTGAATCCTGTGTCCAAATGACACAATTGTGCGCTCGCGCAGTTGCTAAAATGATACTATCAGCCATGGGAAGATTGTGTTTCAAACTCAGCTTTGAAGCATCCATCGCTAAATTAGCATTGAGATCGATAATTGTTCCCTTTTGCATTGCAGAAACCGCCTGAAGCGCTCCATTTTCGGCGGATTCTCTGAGCACGACTTTAAACACCTCGTATATTGTTATGACAGGAACGATTAATGAGGATGGATCATTTAAGGGGGGTAAATAGTGATTTGCATTCGGCCCATCTGAAAAATATTCCAGCCAGCCCGATGAATCAATGATATTCATACGCGGTCTTTATCACGCTCGACGCGTGTGTCGATTCCCTTCAGAAATCCCCTGAGTTCAGAGATATCCCGGTCGGGTATCAGTTCAATTCGTCCATCATATTCAATCACTCTCATTTTCTGACCAGGTCGCAGTTTCAAAGCATCTCTTATGTTCTTCGGTATAACAACTTGATATTTTGGGGAAACTGTAACGGTTTGCATAAAACTCCTCCATCGATCATGATATGGTATTACAATAGCGTCATCGATAGGATTTGTCAACCTCGTGCAGCCAACTTGGAGGTGAGCTGCGACCCCAATGAAAAACGAGCCTGCGGGATCTTTTACTAGAAAACGAGGTCTTCACGCCGCCAGCTCAACTGGCTCGATAAATCAGTTTTAGTTTTATGGTCAAGATTATGCCTTTAAATTTTCAGCTTTATCAAGTGCCCACTCTATCCCTTCCTTGTCGAAGCCTGGATGGGAGCTCATAAATTCTGCAGTTTTGAGATAATATTCAGCAGCTTTTTGATTTTCTCCACGTGCTTCATAAACCATTGCCATTCTCTCAATGCCGTCGATCTGGTCAGGATATCGCTTTTTTAGCTCATTACAAACGGATTCGGCCTCATCGAACTTTCCTGCATCTATGAGATCAAGCACACTGTTTGAAAGATCATCAAGATCATCGACTTCGACAAGCGCTTTTCCAGGATTTTGATTTAAAATATTGCGTTGTTCAAGAGCTTCTGATTCTTTACGCAATAAACAGCATTTTTTATATTTTTTCCCGCTTCCACAAGGGCACGGGGCATTTCTTCCAATCTTTGCCATACAAACTTCCTTTAGTGATATTTAGGATTTAACGTTGCGCTTCACCAGCGCCGCCACGGGACACCGATAATCGCCATACATTTTCGAAAAACCGTGATTTTCCAGGCATCTGGTGTAAGCGCCTTGTTAAGTGTTGTTCCAATTCTTGATGGCATGGCAGGCTTCATCAAACCAGCCCTCAACTTTCAATTCTTCGTCATAGGTTTGACATAAACAGTTAAATGTATAAACAATTAGATTATTTTGTTCTGGTCCAAACAATTTAAACTTATCGCTATCGGGGCCATGGCGATGAGAATTAATAAAGTAGCATAAAAATGGATCATCATCGCGAGCTAAGGCTTCAAGTCATCCACATATTTTTTGACGGCTGCAATCTGTCGGATTCGTTCTTCGGCCATACGGTCGGCGGCTAAATAGGTTGGAATGCGGTCACGGTCGGCAATTTCGAAAACCTGCTCCATATTCTCATAAATGCGGCGTACCTTCGCCTGGCCCCGTTCATGGCTAACCCCGCCGACACCGAGACGGTCGGTATCGTAGATCGTCCCCCCGGCATTGGCGATATAATCCGGGGCATACACCATTTCGTTTTTTTCGAGTATTTCGCCGTGCCGCTCTTCAGCCAATTGGTTGTTGGCACTGCCGCAAATAATTTTGCATTTCAACCGGTCCAGGGTCTGATCGTTAATGACTTTGCCCAGAGCGCAGGGACAGAAAATATCGCATTCGATGTCATAAATGGCCTCCGGCGCGACCTGTTCGATTGCATGGCGTGAAACCACACCAGCGACCTTGGCAGGGTCGATATCCGTGACAACTATCTGGGCGCCTTCTGCTGCCAACTGTTCGACGACGTTATGTCCGACAGCCCCCAGCCCCTGGACGGCCACACGCTTGTCCTTCAGACTGTTGGATCCGTATACCCGTTTGCAGCAGGCCTGCATGGCCCGCAAGGTTCCCAGCGCCGTCATCGGTGCGATGTCCCCCGCACCGCCCAGATAGGTCGGCAGGGTCACGACATATTCGGTTTCCATCCGGATGTACGCCATGTCCTTTAGGGTTGTGCCGACATCCTCACCGGTGATGTATTTGCCGCCCAGCCGGTTGATAAACTTTCCCAGAGCGCGAAAAACAGGCTCCCGGTCTTTGCGTCGGGGGTCACCGATGATCACCGCTTTGCCGCCGCCCAGATTGACGCCGGCAGCCGCATACTTGTAGGTCATCCCGCGGGCCAGCCGCAGGGCATCCTCAACAGCTTCCATCTCCCCGGCATACTGATTCCACATCCGGCATCCACCCGTTGCCGGCCCCAAAGTCGTGTCGTGGATGGCAATCACAGCCCTGAAATCCAATGTTTTGTCCTGACAGAAAAACAGATTCTCGTAATCATATTTTCCCATGTAGTCAAAAATAGCATCCATTGTGTGTATCCCCTCACATAATCTTTCTTGGAATGACGAATGAAGATTGACGATCGACGAAAGGTAGCTGACTGATAGCAGAAAATGAAATTTCAAATTTTTTTTATACTCTTTGCACTATGCCCTCTGCCCGGTGCTCTCTACCCTACCCGTCCATGTTTTCTGATTTTTCAGTCGCATACATTCGCTTGACCTCTGCCCGGTCACCGATAATGGCCTTGACCACCAAAGCATTATTCGGTGGGCAGCCCTTGACGTGACGCCCGGTTTTGTTATCCTGCATGCATAACCCCACAGTTACAACAGAGTCCGGATCCGCATCTTTCGGCAGCGACGCACCGCCAGTCAAAACGGTCACCCCTGGCAGATACATCAGTTGGTCGGCATTGCGCATGTCGATTAAGGCACTCATAACTGTATTGCGGCAACCAGTGCAGGTGGCATCGTCATGGATCAGCTGAAACCCCTCAACTTCGACCGGACTGTCCTCAACCGATCGCAAAAATCGGCGTTTGACATTTTCCAGGGGCTCTCCGACCAGATCGATTTGTTCCGCATCCATGGTTCCCAATCCCCGGGCAGCCGCGTTCACCGTCAGTAGAATGTCCTGGGGACGGTAACCGATCAGTCGGGCACAAACGGCATCCACGGCAACAAGGTCCTTGCCTGCCAAGACGAGGTTCATTTCTACCGGTTTTCCAAACACCGGCCCCACTCCCTCCTGGCAGATAATGGCATCCACCACCGCCAGCCGGGGCTTTGCTGCGGACAGCAAGTCAATCACGCCTTCAAAAAGTCCCTCCTGGTGCATGGCTTTTTTGGCCTTGTCGGTCAGCAAACCTTTGAGTTTCTTAATCGCACAGGTCATCTCTGTCTGGTCATGGGTTTTTAGTTTTGGTACGCTGATAATCACATCCGCCTGTTGAACCAGTTCCCAGCACTCGACGCTTTTAAAGACCTTGCCATGCTCAACCGCCATATCCACATGAACTTTCTGGCTTTTTAAATCAACAACCTCATAGCCCATCTTGATCAGCTCCTGGTAGCCCGACTGCTGAATGACCTTCGACGAATCCACACCGATCGCCGACGATTCGGCGATCACGGCCCGAGCACCCATCTGCTGGACAATGTCGGCCACTGCACGCGCCACCTCAGGCACGGTAATGCAGCCTGCCTCCCTTTCCACCGGTGGTGCCACCCAACTCGGGTTGACCAGAACCAGATCGCCCGGCTTGATAATGTCCTGGACACCGTCAATTAAATTTAAGGCCTCTTCAACCGTTTCTCGAATTTTGGAATATGTCGGTTTGGCACCGGTCTTTACAATTGATACTTTGGTTTTACTCATGGGTTTCCACTCCTGTTCGTCCGAAAGCTTCGATGGTTCTTATCATAGTCAATCAGCAGAGATAGCCCAAGCCCATTACAGGGGTCATCCCCATATCCTCAGCTGCTGGCGGTCGCTGATGGCCCGATCCTTATATTATTAAAATATGGCGAAGGGAAATGAACCGGGGCAACGCGTAACAAGCACCTTTTATGCATAAGTGCGGATCAGAAGTCAACTTTTCTCTCCTAAAAAAGAATTTGATTTCGTTCCAATCAAAGTGGTAATCATAAAATTACCCCAATCCACTATAGAATTTTTGTGAAAGGTAATTACCAATGACAAATCTTAAAATTAGTCCATATGGATCGTGGCCATCGCCGGTTAGCTCAGACCTGATTGTCTCAGAATCCGTTAGGTTCAGTGATATTTCATTAGATGGTCAGGATACCTATTGGGTTGAGATGCGGCCATCGGAAGGCGGCCGCAATGTCATCGTCCGCTGCAAATCGAGCGGTCGGATGTCTGATGTCACACCTCAAGGTTTTAATGCCCGCACCCGGGTTCATGAATACGGCGGTCGATCCTATACGACGAATCGGGCCTCCGTCTTCTTTTCCAATTATTCCGATCAGCATATTTACCACCAGGATTTGAAAGGCGACCCCGCCCCGATCACAACCGGAGACGGCCGCTGTTTTGCCGACCTGATTTTAGACCACCAGCACCAGGGATTAATTTGCGTTTGTGAAAATCACGGCGTTGAACAGACAGAGCCGATGAATAACTTGGTTCGTCTCAATCTGACGGGCAAAAGCAAAGCCGGCATTCCAAAGTCAACTATCCTGGCGTCCGGATACGATTTTTACGCTTCGCCTAGCCTGAGTCCGGATGGCTTGCAGCTCGCATGGCTGTCATGGAACCACCCCGAAATGCCATGGGATGGTACAGAATTATGGGTCGGAAAATTGAAGTCAGATGGAACGTTGGGTGAAACGCAAAAAGTAGCCGGCGCTGCAGATGAATCAATTTTTCAGCCTCAATGGTCCCCGGACGGCACCCTATATTTTGTTTCCGATCATACCGGCTGGTGGAACCTGTACCAATGGCAGGAAAACGAGGTGACCCAGGTCTTTCGAATGGATGCCGAGTTTGGAATGCCCCAGTGGGTGTTTGGTATGTCCACTTACGGATTTGAGTCTGCTCGACGAATCATTTGTACCTACAACCGTAAAGGCAAGTGGCAGTTAGCTCAAATTGACTTAGTCTCAGGAAAACTTGATGATATCGATACGCCATATACCGATATTTCCTATCTACGTGTGTCGCAGGACCGCGCAGTGTTTGTCGGCGGATCTGCAACGGAAGCCGCCGCCATCGTCAAATTAGATATCGCTTCGCAAAGTTTTGAAGTATTGCAGCGTTCAAGCCGAACCGGATTAGATCGCGGGTATATATCCATTCCAGTGGCAATCGAGTTTCCAACAACCAACAGGCAAACCGCCCATGCCTTTTACTATGCGCCCAAAAATAAAAATTTCAGGGCACCGGTCGACGATCGCCCACCGCTCATCGTCATCAGCCACGGAGGTCCCACGGCAGCTACCACCGACTGTTTAAAACCCGGCATTCAATATTGGACAAGCCGCGGCATCGCCGTCCTGGACGTGAATTACGGCGGCAGTAGCGGGTATGGCAGGAAGTACCGTAAACGATTGGATGGCAAGTGGGGCATGGTGGATACTCACGATTGTATAAATGGTGCAAAATATACGGTGGAAGCATTCGGCATCGACCCGGACCGTCTGATCATCAGAGGCAGCAGCGCTGGTGGTTACACGACGTTGTGTGCCTTGGTTTTCCACGATGTGTTTAAAGCCGGTGCAAGTTATTACGGTGTCAGCGATTTGGAAGCATTGACACGGGAGACCCATAAGTTTGAAGCGCATTATCTAGACCAATT
Source organism: Desulfobacterales bacterium (assembly GCA_050114455.1). Classification (GTDB taxonomy): domain Bacteria; phylum Desulfobacterota; class Desulfobacteria; order Desulfobacterales; family JAFDCJ01; genus JAFDCJ01. The sequence continues at coordinate 7,733 of JASFSK010000005.1, forward strand.
GATCGGTCCCTACCCGGAGCAAAAGCATCTGTATGTCTCCCGCTCACCCATTCACCATGCCAAAGATCTCTCCTGCCCGGTTATTTTTTTCCAGGGCTTGAAGGACAAAGTAGTCCCCCCCAGCCAGGCCGAAGGGATGGTTGAAATTCTAAGAAATAAAAAATTGCCGGTTGCTTATGTTGTGTTTGAAAAAGAACAACATGGCTTTCGCTTGGCGGACAATATTAAGCGTGCGCTGGATGCAGAATTGTATTTCTACGCCAAGATTTTTGGCTTTCAATTGGCCGAGGAAATCGATCCGCTGGTAATTGACAATCTTTGATTGTCGCGAAATGATAACCGTTGATTTGATGCGAAAGATGGTTAATATAAAATATTTAAATATAATTCGTAAATAAAATGTATATCGGGTTTTGTATACAACCATATTTACCATCAAAGGCTTTTAATTCATGAAAAAGAAAGACTTAAACCAACTTAAAAAGATCTTGACCCAGCAGCTGATCGATTTGCTGAGCCGATCTGACTGCAGTCTTGATGGGTTGGATGCAACAGATGGCAATCTATCCGATCTTCTCGATCGAGCCTCACAGGTTTCCGAGCGAGAGTTTTCCCACCATCTCTGCAGTCGAGACAAGCTGCATATGAGACGTATAGAGCGTTCTTTGCAAGATATTGAAGACGGGAACTATGGTCTTTGCCAACAGTGTGAAGAAGAAATATCTCTCAAGCGCCTGAAAGCCAGGCCGATTGCCCGATTTTGCATAGACTGTAAGACCCAGCTCGAAAAAATGGAAAAGCTGACCGGTGTAGATGCCACATAAATACAGCCGGATTATTAGTAGAGATGGATTCTGCCACATCCATAGAGCAACTGGGAAAACAGCTTGAATCCCTAAAGAAAGAGCTCGAGGCGTGCCGCGAAGCGAAAAATATTTCGCAGTTTAACGCATCTGAATATCGCAGTTTCGTTGATAATGCGCATGAGGGATTTATGCTCCTGAACAGCGACCTAGTGATTGAAGATGTAAACAAAGCCTTGCTAAAAATTTCCGGCTGTATCCGCGAGGATTTCATTGGCCAAAGCGTCGATAACTTTTATGATAAAGCGTCGGTAAATTTTTACTCAGCAAGCCGCGATCATTTGAGCTTTGAAGCATCATTTTGTTCTAAAGCTGGTGTCAGAATACCAATGTTATTCAGTCGCAGCATTTTAAAAGACAAAGAAGATGCAATATATGGATATATGTATTTCCTTTCCGATCTGACTGAATTGAAAGTCACCCAGGAAGAGCTAAAAAGGGCGGAACACCGATATCGCAATATGTATCAAAACGCCGTTCAAGCAATGTTTCAAAGTAAACTGTCCGGTGAATTGATTCGAGCAAATCCATCTTATGCCAATATCCTAGGATATAGTTCACCGGAAGAACTGCTCGATCAAAAGGAAAACGTCAACAGGTTTTATTTCAACCCTGAGGACAGATCCAGAATGATGCGGGCTGTTAAAAATAAAGGTGCATTGGTAAACTACGAGCTCAGGCTGAAACGCAAAGACGGTAAACCAGTATGGATTCTGGCCAATATTCGACTGACCAAAAACACTGAAAACATTGATATTCTAGAAGGCATATTGGTCGATAATACCAAAAAGAAGGCTCTTGAAAAAGAGCTCCGACGCGATCGGAAAAAATTTCGCAGCCTCGCCATCCATGACAATCTAACCGGCCTGTACAACACCCGTTACCTTTATAATAGATTGGATCAGCTTATCGAAGAAAATAGTATCTCCGCTAAACCGTTTTCTTTAATTTTCATGGACATGGATAACTTCAAACAGGTTGTTGACACCTATGGTCATTTGAATGGCAGTCAGGCACTCAAGGAAGTTGCCACCACTATCAAAAACTGTCTGAGAGCCCCCTGTTTTGGGGTGGCCTATGGCGGCGATGAATTTGTCATTGTTCTGCCGGGTTTCGACAAGGAACGGGCCACCGCAAAAGCGGAGCAAATTCGATCACAAATGAAACAGACAACCTATCTTTCCAAAGCGGGGCATGACGTCCATCTGGGTGCCAGCTTTGGACTGGCAACGTTTCCGGCAGACACCGATAACCGAACCGGCCTGCTGGCCTTGGCTGACAAAGCCATGTTCCACATCAAGCAAACGGGCAAGGATTCAATTGGCATCACTAGATCCGAAAATCCAAGGAATATAAAAGGAATATAAATGGCACCATTTCTTGCCGCTATTCTCGTGGCTTATCCAGCAATTCCCTGGTGATCCGAGAAATCTGGCTCAGACTGTAAGGTTTCTGGATATATTCATCACAGCCTTTATTCAAAATTTCCTTAACTGCACCGGTGAGACTGTAGCCACTCGATAACAACACCTTTACATCCGGATCAATTTTTTTCAGCTGTTCGTAGGCCGTCAGACCATCCATACCTGGCATAATCATATCTAAAATGATAAGATCAATCCGTTCTTTATCTTTTCGAAATATTTCCAATGCTTGTTCACCGCTGCGGGCGGTTACGGCACGATAGCCCAGCTGCGTTACGATGGCTTTGCAGGCATCTAAGACATAATCTTCATCGTCGACAACCAATATTGTCTCGCGCCCGGTCCGAAAGTTTTCTTCAAGGATCAGATCATTTTCGGCGGGCAGGTTGGAAGCCGGAAGACAAATGTAAAATGTGGTCCCCTTGCCCAACGTGCTGGTAAAATAGATAATACCATGATGGTTTTTGACGATGCCGAAAGACGAAGCAAGCCCCATTCCGGTTCCTTTTCCCATTGATTTTGTTGTAAAAAATGGCTCAAACACTCTTTTTTGGGTTTCTGTATCCATACCTCTGCCGGTATCGGCGACAGAGACCCTGACATATTTGCCGGGTGCTGATTCATAGGGTCGTACAAAGTCAGAATCCAGATGGACATTTTCTGTTTTTACATGAATGGTTCCCCTGTGTCCCATCGCCTGCCAGGCATTGAGGTACAAATTCATTAGAACCTGCTCAATTTGGCTTCGGTCGACTTCCACGGTCCAGATAGCTTTTTGATATTCGCACATCACTTTGGTTTCTTTTTTCGTACGGCCAAAGAGGTGGGATGATGCCTGAACGACATCATTTAGATTTAACGCTTTGACGAAGTACTTGCCGCCCCTGGCGTAACCCAACAATTGTCGGGTCAAGTTGGCGCCGCTGCGAACGCACCGTTCAATGCTCCGGGCATTTTCGTAAAGTGAATCTTTCGCATTCAGTGAGATCAGGATCAAATCGACATTGCCTTGAATACCCATGAGGAGGTTGTTAAAATCGTGTGCAATTCCACCGGCAAGTGTTCCAATGGCTTCCAGCCTCTGAACTTGTTGCAGCTTATCCGCCAGCATTTTCCTTTCATTTTCAGCCAGACGACGGTCGGTGGTATCTCTGCCGATCCCCCTGAACCCTTGAGGCTCCCCTGCGGCATTTCGCACAAGTGTAACCGACATCTCGATAAATCTTTTTTTACCATCCTTTCTGATAATTTCGAATTCAATAGCGCGGCAGGGATTTCCGGTACGAAAGACTTCCTTAAAGGTCAGAAATATTTTTTGTGCGGTCGTCCGGCTGGTATAATTGCGAATATTCATTCCCGGTAACTCGCTTTTAAGCCAGCCAAGAATTCTTGAAGTTGCGTCGTTGTAGAAAGTAAAATTGCCACTTAAATCGGTTTCAAAATACCCTTCCTCGATACTTTCAAGAATATTGCGGTATTTTTCTTTATTTTCTCCTAGCGCCATTTCGGTTTCCAGGCGTTGCTGCATTTCCTCCTTTAACTTATCGCCGGCTTTCTCCAAATCGGCGGTTCGTTCCCGCACGAGTTCTTCAAGGTGCTCACGATAATCGTGTAACTCAGCTTCCACCTTCTTTCGGGCGGATATGTCACGCAATGAGCCCACAATTTTCTGTGGATTCCCGTGCTCGTCAATCATCAGCACAGAGTTCAGCGAAACACAAGTCGGCTCGTCGCCCTTAAATTTTAATAATATTTCGTAGTCGGAAATTTTTTTATCGGCCAGCAGGCTTCGGATCATTTCTTCCCTTTCTTGTGGAGAAAAATAGAATTGATCGACATTTCGGCCGATAAGGCTCTCTCTATTGTATGATGAAATTTTTTTTATCGAAGGGCTCATTTCCAAAATTTCACCGTCCATGGAAGTCTCATAGTAAACATCCTGGATGTTTTCGAATATTCCGCTATATTTCTCTTTGGATTTTGCAATGGCGTCTTTCATCAGACGGAAGGAGTCGGCTGTCTCCTGTATTTCTTTGTATTTGGAACTGATATTAAATTGTGTCTGCATGTCATCATTTTTTACAGCCAACGCTTCTTTTTCAAGATTGCTGATCGGCCGAATGATACCGCGCGCAAAATAGAGTGCAACAATGGTGGCAACCACAGAAATTGCCAGGGTAAGTAGAATATTAAACCGCCGATTTTTCTTTAAATCCCCGAGGTAATCATCTTCGGGAAGATGGACGCCGATGATCCAGGGCCATTGGGGTATGGAAAAGGGAGTCAGCATGGCATGATAAAATTGTCCTTCGTGTTCGAATCTGGCAAAGCGGGACGCTTTCAAAACGAATCGTCCCCGATCGTTCGGAATCAATCCGGCAGCTGAAAACGCTTTTCGGCTTAAAATGGCATCGAGTTCGTGAATTTTCACGAGTCGGAAGGATTTGGAATCTGAAGAGCCCCGGGTTTTGATTTTTTCCAGATCGGGGAAGGCTACCACTTCGCCATTATGATTGATCATAAAAGCCCGGCCATTTTGACCGATTTTCAGGTTGGCGATAAACGTCGACAGCTCGTCGATTTCTATATCCACACCGACAATACCCTTCAAAACACCGGATTCATCATAAGTAGGGCCGGCAATAGTGATCCCTGGTTTTTGAGAGGTAAAGAAAATGTAAGGATCCGACCAGACAATCTTTTCATGTTTCAAGGCTTTTTTATACCATGGACGAACCCGTGGATCGAAACGGTCTCGCGGATCGGATTCCTCGGCGAGAATATTCAGATTTTTATCGCGCCAGGTCAGTATCGTTCTACGGACGCCGTCCTGGTGGGATATAATTTTTGTGCGAAATCCGCCCGGTAAATGGTTTTCGCTGCGGCTTACATAGAAAAAGTCCCCGTTGGGCTTGCCGAGATAAATTCCGGCAAAATGCGAATAGATCACCAATTGATCCAAAAAATACTGTTCCAATGAATCAAGATTGTTTTCCTTGGCACTGACCACATTGGCGGCTATCAGACGCCGCGTAAGCACGGCGGCACCATGGGCGTGGGCAAGATGGTTCTGAGATTTTTCCATGGCCAAATTGGCAATATTTTGCATGATATTAATGGCATGCCCGTTCAAAGTTTTTTGAGAGGACACAAATGTAGACGTTGTGGTAACTGCGTAGGTCCCCCAGATTAAGCAGAGAAAGCCAATGATCAGCGCCCAGCGAATTGTAAGCTTCATATTTAATCTCCGGATGGTTTTTCGGGCACATTATCAGATTGTCTGAGAAAAATCTTGTAGTTTTTGCTGCTACCTGGGGACATGTCCTGTAACGGAAAAGGATTGCCGATTAGGATGTTCAGCAGAGGCGGAATTGTTTGTCACAGATCCAACAGGAAGTCGGTAACCGGCACGAACTGAAAGAGGAAACGGCTAAATGGATTTGTCATTTAGCCGTTAAGAAGGAGAATAGATGAAGTGATTATTCCAGTATCTCGCTAATTTGGCGGACCGGGTTGATGTCGGTAAAATTGGGGATATCCCCCCGCAATATTGGCCCTACATCAGCGATTCCTCTGTCATAACCATCCTGAGATTCAAAATAGAGATTACCGATGCAAATATAGGGCGCTGGTTGATCTCCTCCTCCGGAAATTCCCCTGTCCACATCGGTTTTGACAAGGCCAAAAGGCTTTAAATGTTGTTTCACCAGATCCATGTGGGTCGTTTGATAGTAGTGAAGGTCGAATCGAGCACCCGCTTGATTCGGATACATGACACTTATTTTATACATGCGTTTTACTCCTTTCGATAAGACTATGTTTGGCGCCTTTGCATGCTGTTAACAAAGGAGCAGAGCACCGGCACCACAATCAACGTCAGCAGGGTGGCAAATCCCAACCCGAAGATCACGGCTACAGCCATGGGTCCCCACCACTGGGAAGATTCACCACCGATATCCCAGGCCAGTTTACGGAAGTCAAAGCTGACGCCGGTGGCCATGGGCAAAAGACCCAGGATCGTTGTAATGGCTGTCAGCAATACGGGTCGAAAGCGAACGGAACCGGCACGCAGCAGGGCATCAAAAGAGGAAATCCCTTTGGCTAAAAGTTGGTTGTAGTAGTCAATCAACACAATGGCATTGTTCACCACCACGCCGGCCAAACTGATGACACCGATACCGGTCATAATTATCCCGAAAGCGGTTCCGGTCACCAATAGGCCGATAAAGACACCCACCAACGAGAGTATCACAGACGTAATAATGATGAACGGCGTCACAAAAGAGTTGAATTGAGTCATTAATATCAGCATGATAATGGCAATACAGGCAAAAAATGCTTTACTGAGAAAAGCCTGGGCTTTGGCCTGCTCCTCCTGTTCACCGCTGAACCGGTAGGTATATCCCCGGGGCCAAACGATATTCTGCTGCAAACGGCTGTCAATTTCTTTGATGATGTCGTTGGCCAGGCGGCCAGATACATCGCCGGATATGGTTACCACTCGTTTTTGGTCCAATCGCATGATGGCGCCGATGCCACTGCCTAGGGAAACTTCAGCCAGGGTTGTTAGAGGGACGGGTTCTCCCTGGGGTCCGGATACCGTAATCCGTTTGAGATTTTCGATCGAGCGTCGATCGCGTTCCGGCAGTCGAGCGATAATGTCGTATTCATCTTTGCCTTCGCGGTAAACGCCCGCCTTAACGCCATTGATGGCGGCCTTGACCGTGTAGGCGATGGTGTATGTATCCAGTCCCAACAGCGCCGCCTTTTCTTTGTCAACCCGCACCCGGATTTCCGGCTTGCCTTTGACAAAATTGTCCTTCAAATCGACCAGCCCGGTAATATCTCTGATTTCTTTTCGGACCTCAGCTGCAAGCTCACCAAGTATGAGTATATCTTCGCCGGAGATTTCGATATTGATGGGAGCGCCGGTGGGGGGGCCTTCTTCTTCTTTTTCAACTTGAACTTCCGCACCACTGATGGATTCTAAAATTCGCCGGCGAATTTCGTTGACAATTTCAGATGAGGGCCGCGAGCGGTCATGAAAATCTTTGAAATCCAAGACTACCCGGTTGATATGGGTGCCGGTACCACCCTGGGAAAATGGGTCTCCGCCTACGGAGCCGATATTTGAAATCACATAACGGATGTCTTCATATTCGGAAACAATCTCTTCCACCTGGGCAACCAGTTGATCGGAAGTATCCAGGTTTGTGCCTTCCGGTGCCTTGATGTTGACATAGGCTCGTTTAGGCTCTGTTTCCGGGAAAAATTCCGTTCCTTTACCGAACATGGCAAACGCAGTTATAGCTGCAACGAGCATCACGAAGCTAAACAGCATAACAACCCACCGGTGCCGCAGGCACCATCTCAGCAGGGCCAGATAAACCCGTTTGACGAACGGCTCTCTGGTGTGCGGGTTGTTTTTCGCTTTCACCGCGCCCACCTTCTGATAGCGGGCGGAGAGAACCGGATTTATAATCAGGGCAACAAAGAGCGATGCGCTGAGAGCCAAGATCAGAGTCATCGGCAAATAGCCCATGAATTCTCCCATGATGCCCGGCCAGAACATCATCGGCGAAAATGCTCCCAGGGTGGTCAGAGTAGAGGTAATCACCGGCCAAGCCACCTGATCGGTACCGACGCGGGCGGCATTCTGGCGCGTTTTGCCCTGCTGCATATGCCGATAAATATTTTCCACAATCACAATGCCGTTGTCCACCAGCATGCCAAGGGCCAGTATCAGCGAAAAGAGCACCACCATATTCAGGGTGACATTAAAACCGGTCAGGAGAGCAAATGTGATGAACATGGAATAAGGGATCGCCAGGGCAACGAAAATTGCGGACTGGCCGCCAATGAAAATAAAAATAGTCACAAGTACGAGAATCAGGCCGGAGATGATATTGTTTTCCAAATCGGCAACCATCAGCCGCACGTCATTGGACATGTCCGCTGTCAAGTCGATTTTCAAGGTCTGCGGCAATAGGGGCCTCATCTGGTTGACAATCTGCTTGACTTCGTCGGTCACCCGCACAATGTTTTCGCCGCTGCGTTTCGATACCGCAATGGTGACACTCTTTTCCCGGTTGATCCGGCTGCGCGTCAAAGGGTCTTTAAAAGAATCTCGAATCTCGGCGACATCGCGCAAATAAACGGGCTTGCCATCCCTCACAAAGGCCACTATCGAAAAAATCTCCGATGGGTGTTTGAAATCTTCCGGTACCCGAACCAAATATTTCGCCTCTCCGATATCCATGCTGCCGCCGGGCATATTCACGTTGCTGCGTGTTACGGAATTGATAATGCTAGAAAACGGTACATTGTAGGCGGCCACCCGATCCATGTCGAATTCCACATGGATTTCCCTTTCCAGACCACCGCTGATGCGCGCTTCCAAAACACCGGTGATGGATTCCAGCTGATCCTGAAGATCCTCGGCCAGATTTTGAAGCCGACGAAGGCTGAATGGTCCCGACAATACCACCCGGATAACGGGCATATCTGAAAAATTCACTTCCGCAATCGCCGGGTCATCGGGAAGGTCGGCCGGTAAATCGTTTTTGGCCTGATCCACCTTGTCCCTGACTTTCTGTACAGCGTCGTCAAGGTCCACTTTTGGCAGGAACTTTATCGCAACCGTTGAAATACCCTCAGCCGAGGTGGAACGAATTTCCTCAACATTGTCAATGCCTTTGAGTTTGCGTTCAATCGGGATGGTAATCAGTTGCTCCATATCTTCGGGAGCGACCCCCTCATAGGTAGTGGTGACAAATACATAGGGAATGGTAATGTCCGGAAAAGATTCCCGCGGTAGGGTGGCATAACAATAAATGCCGGCAATGACGATGATGACCAGCAAGGCAAGAACCGTTACCTGCCGTTTGAGGGCCGCCTGGTTTAAAATCATTTAACCATCACCCTCATGCCGTCTTCAACTTCGGTGTGCCCCTTGACAATCAGGTGATCGCCGACATTCAGTCCGCTTGTGACCTGTACGCGACCGCCTTCAATCACGCCGATGGAGATGGTGCGCGATTCGGCAATACCGTCTTTTTCCAAAAATACGATCCGTTCCCCGCCTTTATCGACAATGGCGAACAGGGGCACCGCAACCGCATCGGGTACGATCCGGCGGACAAAGGCGACCCGCCCGATCATTCCCGGCCGGATGTCATGCCCGGGATTGTCAATGACTGAGCGTACCAGGAAGGTTTTGGTCGCCGGATCCGCCTTAAATGAAACAAAATCGACGGTTCCAATCAGCGGACGTTCGGCAAAGGCATCGATTTTAATCGGCGTTTTTTGGCCTTTTTTGACATAGCGAACATCGAGCTCCGGAACCCTTACATTGATCTTGATTTTGTCAATATTGACGATATCGGCGATCGGCTTGCCGATGTCGGCATATTCTCCAATATCCAAATATAAATGGTTGATAATTCCGGTAATCGGGGATTTGGGGAAGCCATGGTTGTACCTGACCTTGATTTGCTCAAGATCCGTCAAAGCCAGCTTGAGCTGGGTTTCGCTTTGATCGAGTTCCTCCTTGGCAATAATTTTATTGGCATACAGCCGCCGCCGTCTCTCACATAGATCGTTGGCAAGGGAGCAGGACGCTCGGGCGTGTTCCAGAGCCGCTTTATGGGCAGAAACATCTATTTTAGCCAGCAGAGCACCTTTTTTCACGATTTGGCCTTCGCGGGGGCCAATCCACTCGACACGACCGGCGGCATTGGCGGCCACTTGGACATCTTCGTAGGCTTCGGTTTCACCGGGCAGGAAAACCACATCACGGATGGCTATCGGCTCCAAAACGCTAATGGAAACCGGAATTGCAGCAGGTTCACGGGAATCGCTTTCAGCAATGGCCATATTATCCTGATCTTGGCAGCCGATCATCCCAAAGAGTGCCAACGGCGCAAGCAGTACGATCGGTGCTATCGTATAAAAAATTTTAGCGTTCTTCATTTAATCCTTCTTTCCTCGGCTTAGTCCCTGGAAGGCCATCCGCAGCAATCTTTCGGGGCGCTGCGGGTCTGTCAACTCCGGCTGAATCTTTTCCAGATTCAAACTGAAATCAATCAGTCCAAGCACGAGATACGAAACCTCATCGATATCGGCTTTTTTGATCTCTCCCGATAATAGCCCCTCAAAACATATTCGTTTAACGGCTTCAAACATCTGACGATGGAAATTAGGAAAATCATATTTGGGCGCACCCTGTGGAGGGCCGTAAATGAGCCCGTGGATCATTGCGTAGAGGCCCTGGTGCTCTTGAATCCCCTCGTATATCCGTCGGTAAAGATATATGATCCGTTCCTGCACCGCTCCCGATGTATTGAATACATCGTCAATGATTTTTGTCTGAACCTCTGTTGCCCATCCCAATATAGCATAATACAGCCCCTCTTTGCTCTGAAAATAGTAGTACAGAACAGGTTTGCTGACACCGGCCCGGGAAACGATTTCCCGGACGGTGGTGGAAGCATACCCTTTCTCAGCAAACAAGCGGGAGGCCGTTTCCAAAAGTCTCTCCCGGGTTCCGAATTCCAATGGTCTGATGTTATTATCATTTTTTGTTATTGTCATGTTTACTGTGAAGAGGGCTTTTTATTTATATCGCGGCGGCCTATCACCGCCGATGACGACCATATTAACACGAAAAAGAACTCAGGCCGCATAAATTTTCATGCCCTGTCGCGCACACCGAAGCATGAAGCAAAAGTATTTAATGAATTAGTTGTAAATTTCTGTATTGTCAACAACCACTATACCTACCGGTAGGTATACAATAATACGTTTTTCTAATTTGCCAAGCAATCATTATCTTTATTTGGTTGTATTCCAATGCTTTTTTTGTAACAAAATGTAAATGATTGTTTTATAGGATCCAAACGATATAAATATCCCCCTCGATACGCACAGCCGGAGTCGATATTATGGCAAATGATTTATATCGTAATTTTAACGAGTTAAAAAACAATGAACAGCGTGATAAAGATTACCGCATCTACACCAGGGATGTTGGTTCTGCCATTACGATTATTGCCCCCCACGGGGGGAGAATCGAACCGGGAACATCAGAAATTGCCAGAAAAATAGCCGCCGAAAGATATAATTGCTATTGTTTTGAAGGCGTTAAAAAAGAGAACAATGGAAGTCTGCACATAACCAGCCACAGGTTTGATGAACCGATGGCAGTTAAAATGGTATCGGCCTCCCGGGCAGTGGTTTCAGTTCATGCGTGTACCGGTAAAGAAAAACTTGTTTACTTAGGGGGGCTGGATATCGTGCTGAAAGGAATGATCTCTCATGAATTGAAAACCAGAAGAATCATCGTCCCCCCAAAAAACCGAGGATTTCAAGGACTAAGTCCTAATAATATTTGCAATCGAGGTATGAACGGAAAAGGGGTTCAGCTTGAAATCACCCGCGGTTTAAGAGATGAGTTTAAAAGTCGACGTGAAATTGCCGAGGCCGTCAGAACGGCGTTGATAAAATACGGCTAAAATAGTTAAGATTCCAGTTTATAATGAGTCAGAAGATAAAGATTTTAAATATTTCGCACTTCCAAACCGCGATTCATCCGATGTCAGTCATGCGCTCCTGATCTCTTTTTAGATTCTGCATGAACGCCAGATTCTCTTTGCTTCTTTCGGCCATCTTGGTCTGGATGTCCTCTCTATCCAATCCCATCAATATCTTGTAGGCATTGTACTTGGTTTTGCAGAAATAAATATCAAACGGATTCTTTCGGCCGATCATACGAAAAATTCGAATGCCCGGAATTTCATCTTTTTGGATAAATTCGTTTTCGGTGTTGATCAGCAGCGGTTCGACATCGTATTTATTCAGCCAGGGAATGCAGGCACCCTCCATGCCAAGGTCGGGATCCATGATCGAACGAATTTTTTCGGTTACCCCACCGACGGCCAGGATAATATCTCCTGTCAACGAACCGGTCACACCGTATCGCTGGTTCACCGGCTGTTTGATGTAATCCGATACCAGTGCGATGTCCATGGCCACCGAAGCACTGTCCCCCTCAACACCACCGTGAGCCTGGATGTACTCCACATACATTTCATGGCCCACATATGGAGCGCCGATGTTTTCCAGCACTTTCTTTATAGACGCCCGAACATTTTGTGCAGCGGCCTTGGCGATATCGCCGATTTTACCGGGCGCCACCACGTTGTCAGCATTGCCCACATTGATTTGGCAATGAATCGGCAGAGGTTGGCCATACATCTGACCGCTGGATTTTGCCTGAATAACAGCAAGGCCGACCACATAACCGATGGAGTTGGTCATGGAGCTGATATATTTTTTTAAATACTTCTTATGTTCTCCGATTTCTTTGGAGAGCCCCCCCTCCAGGCTCAGATGCTCCTCCAATGACCGGCGCACATGTGGCGGTTCCACCAGTGGTGCGTTGTCCATAACAGCCTCGAATTCGGCTGATTTGATAACGCCGTTGATGGGTCGCAAGATGCTGCTTAATTTTCCGTCCGAAGCACGACAGCGCAGCTCCTTGACAATTTCCAGTACAGCCGCCTTTGAAAATTCCCTTACGGTCAGCTTAAAATCGGCCGGAAGCGGCCTGCCGTAGACATGCTCGCTTCTTTTCCTGACACTTTCATATCCCTCTTTCTCGATTATTTCCCCCCAGGCCTCCTTGAACTCTCCCTCCAGGTTCTGGATCTCCTGCTTGACGTACTGGGCGATCTGTTTGACATTTTCATCGGTTTCGGGCACGGCGCTTTCCATGTGGATAATCTCACCTTTATCCTCGATTCGGCTTAGAAAAGCGCCATCACCCTCTTCCTGCAGATACACAAGGGTGTCGTGGTTACAGCAGGCTACAATAATATTATCGGCCTTTAATTGATTCTCGGATCGATCCGCTGCGCCACTACCGGTGCTGCGACCGCCTTCGAGGACATACTGCTTGTTTTGCATTATCTCCAGCAAGTCCGCCATATAGCCGACTTTGACCATGGTTTTTAGTTCATCAATATAAATGATCGGAGATTTTGCATGGGCACCCACGTAGGCCCGTTTGTGCGAAGGTGTCTGAAGGTTTCCGGATTGGTAAGGATCATGCCGAAAACCGCCTTTCATGTTCCTGGCACTCGGCTCGGCAACTCGGGCCATGAGGTCTTTGTCCTGGCGGGGGTCGTATAAAATTTCAGGAATCATATCTTGCAGATATTTGACATCGTTTTTGGTGCCGGTATTGGTTTCGCGTTGGATTTTTTCCTGAGCCCGGTGATTGTTTTCCTGCATGTGCATGAAAATTGACCCCATACCGGTCAGTCCGGCCGCAATAAACGCAGGGGGGAAAAAAAAGCCGCCAGCAGCGCCCAGGCAAGTTGCCATAATCAAACCAATTTTTACCTTTCTGGCCGATTGAATCTGGTCGGAGAGACTGAATTCGTCCATGCTGCTTCGCGCAATTTCGATTGCTGAATTGCAGTCGGACAGGATTTTATCCATCTTGGCCGGGTTTTCATAGGCAATCCGGATATGATTTCGGTCATTGCCCGGATAGGCCACAATCATATCCTTTGGCCTGAGATAGTCTCCGATGGATAGTGATAGAACCTCTTTAAACATTTTTGCCAGCATGGATTTTCCGGTACCGGGCCGACCCACCATGAGGATATGTCCCTTGTTCTGGGCGATTTTTCTGATGGCCCTTTTGGCGCGATCCTGAAAAATGACACAGTCGATGGGGTCTTCAGGCAGTTGAATCTGTGATGTATCGGAAAAATCACCGAGACGTTTTTCCAGTGACTTGGGGTAATCGAGAAGTTCCCGAATCCACTGGTAATCATTTTCTTTGTAATCACTGCTCATTATTATACCCATTGATGGAATCCAGCAGATAATATCTGCCCGTCTCCGTGATAAATGCTTGCTTTAACAGAGCGGAATACACTTGCGGCAAATTTTTCCGCAGCGGCTCCAGTGCCCTAAAATCATGCAAAACAGAAATATGTGTGTACAATCGATCTTCAGAGCCATCTTCGGGAAGGATATAATTTAGCGATACCCCGAGTTGCAGGTAGTTTAAAATTGGCTTTATCAAATTTCTTTGATTCAAACCGACATCAAGAGTTTTAAATACGTCCCGGTATACAGCTGGAAGCGCAGCCTTGGCATAATCGATTTCCAGTTTTTTATTGAAAAATAATTTGATTGGCGTTGCCTGTCCTTTGACACAGCGACAGAATGCTTCGCTGATACTGGGATTGGCCCTCAGGGACTGCTCGAGCAGCTGCATGTTTTTAATGAGGCTGTAATCGTTGAGGATGAAATCAATTTTATCCTGAGCCGTTAAAACGCATCCCTTGGGCTCGCCATCCTCTGAGTAGGAAACAAGCCGATAGGATCTTTCGGGCTTATATGACTCGAAATCATATCCTCTCAGCTCGAACAGGCCATCGGCAATATAAGCCCTGTTTAGAACGACCCCGACGTCTTTGGAAAATGATTTTTCAAGGTATTTTATTTTTTCCTCGACGCTGCCCTTGAGTTTCAAATAGGAGAAATTTCCGCCGATGTCATCGCAGATGCCCACAATTTCTACAATTTTACCCGGATCCAGCAAAGCCAGCTTTTTTGGAACGGAATCATGGGATCTCAGCAGTCCATAGAATTGATTCAAATGGGCTTCAAGATCAGAATCTTTCAGGGTTGGTATTCTCAGTTTGTAGGGCGAAACGATTAATTCCGGTGATACCTGTGCACCATTTTGTCGATGTTTTGCAGAGCCCGGCAGGATTCGTCCCAGGGATTTCCCGATTTTTTTTAGAATGCCCTGTTTGTAGTGGATTTCACCACCGATCAGCCTTTTTTTTACCTCGATTGAGTGCGGATTCAACAGATAGCGACCGATATCCGAGATCCTGAATTCCTTGTATGGGCCGGCCACGTTGCCGACGGGCATCTCCTTGAGGTCGATTTCCGAAGACTGTCCTTCGGAGATAATCCATATCTTGCTAGCGTCATCTGATATGTTATCTTTGTTTGGCAATACCGGATATCCTTTATGTCAATTTTATGCGATTAAATTCTCAGGGTTTCATTACAGCATATATCGGTAATTTTACTACATTCTTGAAAAAGAAGCAGCAATTATCCCAGAAAACTTTCAAATTGAAAACAAGACCGGAATTATGTTACTAATTCATCGGATTGACGGTCATATCGAAACTTGTATGAAAATCTTTTTCATGGGAAACTTGGTTTAAAATGGCGGAAATCACACCTTTCAGAGCCTGGAGATACAATCAAGAACTGGCCAGAAATATTAGTGATTTGACCTCGCCGCTGTTCGATGTGGCCACCGAAAAACAGAAGTCAGCACTTTACGGAAACCCGCACAACAGCATCCATCTGTCAATTCCTGCAGGGGATCAGCCGGCAAAAAATGCCGGCAACTTATTGAAATCATGGAAAGAGTGTGGCTGCATTCAGCAAGACGCTGATCCGGGCATATATGTTTATTACCAATATTTCAGGATGCCCGGGGATGCCAGACGGTATTGCCGCAGGGGATTCATCTGTAAAATAAGAATATATGATTGGAAAGAAAATGTTATTTTAAGACACGAAAACACGATGCCCAAATCGGTCGGTGAACAAATTGAGCTGCTTGCCGCGACCCAACTAAATGTGAGCCCTACCCACGGTCTATACACGGATGAAGCCTTCGAGCTCGAAAAATTTATGGACGAAAGTATGCGCGATCCTATCTGTGAAGCCGAAGACTATCAGGGTACCCGCGACATGTTGAGCGTCATTCGTGACCCGCAGATCATCAGCCGCTTTGTTAAACTGATGGATGAAAAACAAGTGATCCTGGCAGACGGCCACCATCGCTACGCCGGTTCGCTGGGTTATATGCATCGACAGAAAGCCGCCAACCCCTCGCACACCGGAAAAGAACGCTATAACTATCATTTAATGTGGCTGACCAACACCGAGGCCCGGAATCTTAAAATTTTACCGACCCATCGGCTTATTAAACATTTGGCGGGATTCGATGAACGTGAAATTTTAGCAAAGATTGAGAAATATTTCTTTGTTAAGCCGGTAAACAATCCGGACCATATGACCGAAATCATTGCCGGAAAAAAATGGACCTTCGGGCTGGTCTTTTCGGAAAATGCCTATCAGGTAAAACTGAAACCCGAAGCTCATCCTACCCTTGCGTGGAACTTCCCGCCTGAAATAAAATCTTTGGATTTAACGGTCCTGCATTTTTTCATTATCCAGCAAATCCTGGGGATACGGGGTGAAGATCAAAACTGTTCGGAGTGCATCGAGTATGAAAGAAGTTTTGGCGCCTGCTTGACCAAGGTGGTAAAAGGAGATGCACAATTGGCACTGATTACCAACGATGTTCGAATAGACGATGTTAAAACCGTTTGCGGCAGCGGCTGCACCCTCCCTCAAAAATCCACCTACTTTTGGCCCAAAGTAATTTGTGGCTTTGTTTTCAGTTCTATTTGACCGGCATATCTTTCAGGGTCATTTGAAAAAGATATATATTTGTTTCCTCGCTGTCGGATCGCAGTATCTTTTTTTGAACCCTGACGTCGAATCCCATTTCCAGTTCCTTGTAGACCGCCATGCTGGATTTTCTCATTTCCCCGGCCAGGATTACCTCTCCATCGGGTTTAAGACAGTTTTTAATCAATTTCATTATCGATGGGCATTCTTCCGGTTTATAGGTCACCTCGGATGCCACGATAGAATCGAATCGCCCAACGGTACGCGGGCGCTTCCAGTCTAAATCGATAATCGGCAGCCGCGGAAATCCGTTGATCAGGGCATTGGCCTTCGCAAACTGAAGCGCATCATCGTCATGCTCCGACATCGTTATACAATGGCCAAAAGCGGTCGCGGCGATGCTAACCAGCCCGGTGCCGGCACCAATTTCCAGGAATTCCTTTTTCGAGACAACCGGCATTGCTGCGAGATGGTCAGCCAGAACCCAGGAGGATTGCCATATTTTAGCCCACAGGGGAAATTCCTGAAAAACATTATCGGTGTCGATAAACCCGGCCAATGATTTCGGCAAAAAAATTTGAAATTTTCGCGCTCCCACCACCACTTCGGTGGTTTCGGTATCATAGGCCCTATTAAAAGAATCCAGGGAAAACATAGATCCTCCTTAACGCATTTTACAGAAAACGTAGGGGAAGCAGTCTTTCGGATTGAGCTGGTCCGTCTGAAACGGCAGGGCTTCGTGACATCCGATGATAAACAGACCACCGGCTTTTAGGCACCTTAAAGCTCGGTTAACCATTGTTTTTTGCTGCTGTGGCCGGCAATAAGTCAATATATTATTGCGCATGAAAATGATGACAAAATCCATGCCTGGTGGCGGATTCTTTAGATCATGTATTTTCCAGCAGATATCGCTCTTAAGTTCTTCTTTAATAAAAAACTGATTTTTGACTCCTATGAGCCTATCGAAATACGCAGTCCGATCTCCAGGGTCAACCTCTTTTAGACTTCCGGGACTGTAATTTCCATCCATGGCGTTCTCTAGATACTGGGGGTTTTTGTCCGTCGCCACCAGCTTTAGTTGCGGCATGGTTTCAGAGTGTTGTTTAAGACGCTCCCAGATAATCTTGAAGCTGTAGGGTTCCTGCCCACAGCCACAACCCGCTGACCACACATTTATTTCAGAAGGGTTTTCGGCAATAATATCCGGCAGCCAATTTTTTTCAAGCATCTGCCAGAATTTTCGATCGCGAAAAAAACGGCTGATGGAGACCGTCATCAGCAATTCGCATTCCTGTTTTCGGTCGGGGTGCTGTCCCAGCACCCGAAGATAAGCAGAGATATTCCGACAATTGAGTTGTTGCATGTGTCGGTCAATTCGTTTCTTTATCCCTTTTCTAACCTTGCGATATCCCGACCAGGAATAATCCAGGTAAGCCAATAGCTTGCGTAGTTGGTCATCATCCATAGGAATTGATTAGATTTATTTTCCAATAACCGTTCACCAACATAACTCGTTGTCAAAAAAAATACTGGGATCAACTTATTTTCATGCCCAAGCTTGTTTAACTCAGTTTTGGTCATTATATTAGAGCATTTCGTTTGTGTACACAGATAAAAGGAGGCAAAGGATGTCGGATACCGAAATCTATGATTTAATTATTGTCGGGGGCGGCCCCGGCGGTCTTTCAGCCGGTATTTATGCGATGCGCGCGGCGTTGAAGACAATTCTCATTGAAATGGGCGCACCCGGCGGTCAGGTGAACAATTCCGACTCGGTAGAGAACTGGCCCGGAGATGAACATATCGGCGGCGCCGAATTGGCCATGAAATTTTCACTGCACGCTCAATCCTACGGTTTGGAAATCCGTTCAGACGAAGTGGTGGGATTGGAACCGGGTCTTGATTTTCATACGGTCCGATTTGCGGACGGCAGCGCGTTGCAGTCCCACGCGATTATATTGGCCACCGGCGGAAACCCACGCAAACTTGATATTCCCGGAGAAGATGAGTTGTATGGCAAGGGAGTCTCTTACTGCGCGGTGTGTGATGGATTTTTCTTTCGCGATAAAACGGTTGTGGTGATCGGAGGTGGCGACACGGCGGCTGAAGAATCACTTTACCTGGCAAAACTGGCAAAACAGGTGTATATCGTCCACAGACGGGATGCGCTGAGAGCAGGCGCGCTTTTGCAGCAACGCGTCAAGGCCGAATGCAATATCGAAATTCTATGGAATTCGGTGGCCACCGCTATCAAAGCGGATGAGGAGGGTGTCCGGGCAGTGGATCTTAAGGATACCCTGACCGGTGATCAGCGTGAGCTGGCCACGGATGGTGTTTTTATTTTCATCGGATTTAATCCCGCCAATAAATTGGTTCCGGCTGGCTCAAACATGAATGCAGACGGATACGTGGTCACAGACAACAAGTGCGAAACCAATTTTCCCGGGATTTACGTTATAGGCGATCTGAGGGAAAAGTATGCCAGACAAATTGTCCTGTCGGCAGCCGATGGCTGCACAGCGGCTTTGGCGGCAGCCCATTATGTCGAAACACGCAAAGCCAGCGAGACCTGTGAGTTGCCATCAGAATTGCAGGATCTGGCTTCCTAGTAGATCCTTGGGGCGCTCAAAAGCAAATTTGCCTGGCCGGAATGGTCGGCGACTTGAACACTCGAGAATTTGACGTTCAATAATTTTGGTCAACCCCCTCCGATAAAATTAGGGTTTTTTAGGCTGTCATTAATGTTTAGTGGGAGCGGCTTATCAGCCGCGATGATTCCATTTTTACTAAAATTGGTCATCATTGGTGGCATGTTGCTGGGGCTTCCTCTGGTTGGGTTATTCCTGGCTGGCTATCCGGTGAGCCGCTACCTGGAGTTTCCGCCAAAAACGCAGTATATCGTCCATGCGCCGTTTTCGTGGCCGGCC